>NZ_DGMA01000009.1:304260-453070 GCF_002388205.1 Achromobacter sp. UBA4530
GCCTTCGACCCAGCCCTCAACGCGGCCTCCAACTCGGCTTTCAACCCGGCGGCAGTTCCATCAGCCAGTTGTGCACCAGCCCGGCCAGTTCCAGGCTGTTGCTGTCCATCATCAGCATGTGCGAATTTCCGGTGATTCCGCGTTCCGGCAACGACAGCACCTGGACGCAGGGGTAGCGCGCCGCAAATTCCTGCACGCGGGCGCGCATGCGCGGCCAGCGCGGGTCGGTGTCCATGTTGTCGCCCATCACGATCAGCGTGGGCGTGCGGTAGTCATCGCCAGGCGCCAACAGGGGAATGCTTGCCGGTTCCAGCGCGACGACCGCGCGGACCCGATCCGGCTGCGCCTGGGCCGCGCGGATGCCGAACACGCCCGCTTGCGAATGGCAGACGACAATCATGCGGCCGACGCGTTCCAGCAGCGCCAGGTAGGCGCGCAGGACGGCGGCGTCGGTGTGCACCCAGCGTGGGACCATCTGGGCGGCAAGCTGACCGAACGCCTCCACCGGAAAGCGGGTGTTGGGGTAGGCGCTGTCCGGACCCGGACGCGTGCCGGGCCGGCCGATACGAAAACGCGTATAGCAGTCTTCCTGTGCCTGCACGATGGGCGGCTCGGGCCAGATGTCAGGAACGGGCGCAAAGCCGGACCGTCCGCGCTCGACGGCGTCGCACAGGTAGGCATCCCAGCCGCGCCGCAGGAACGTGTTGAGCCAGCCCTCGCGGCCATCGGGCGTGGTCTCCCAGGCGGCGCCGGTCATGCCGCCGCCGTGCCAGAACGCGATCGGCGGGCGGCCGTTGGGCGGGTCCGCCAGAAAGTACTGCGCGTACATCTGCTCCACGCGGTACGTGCCGTTCGGGTCCAGCGCGACGGGCTGTCCGCCCTCGGCCATCACGACCTCGCGGCGGGGCAGGCCCGACAGCGAGGCCTCGCGGCCGCCGACATGGAAGGACCCCATGCCGCGCAGGCGCAGGGGACCGGGTTCCTCCAAGTCATTCTGGTGGGAAGCCGCCGCCATCATTCGGCCTTGATGTGGTTCGCCTGGATCACTTGCTTCCACCGCGCGGTCTCGGCGCCGACGAAGTCGCCCAGCGATTGCCGCGTGCCGCTGGCCGTCTCGACGCCCAGTTCGCGCATCTTGGCCGCCACTTCGGGCGCTTGCAGGGCGGTGGCGAACGCGTTGTGCAGCGCGTCCAGTTCGGCGGCGGGCGTGCGCGCCGGCGCCATGATGCCGAACCAAGGCGTGATGAGAAAGTCGGGCACGCCGCCTTCAGCGAAGGTCGGCACGTCGGGGATCGCGGGCGCCCGTTTGCTGCTTGCCACGGCCAGCGCGCGCAGCTTGCCGGCCCGGATGTTGGCCAGCGAGGCGGGAAGATTGTCGAAGTACATATCGACCTGGCCGCCAAGCAGATCGGCGGCGACCTGGCCGGCGCCCTTGTAGGGAATGTGGGCGACGTCGATGCCCGCGCGCTGCTTGAGCAGTTCCGTTGCCAGATGCGCCGAGCCGCCCACGCCGGACGATGCAGAATTCAATTTACCCGGATTGGCGCGGGCGTACGCCAGCAGTTCCGGCAAGGTGTTGGCGGGCACTTGGGGATTGACCACCAGCACGCTGGGCACCGTGCCGATCATTGCCACGGGCGCGAAGTCCTTGACGATGTCGTAGGGCGCGGGCTGGTAGAGCGATGGCGCGACGGTGCAGCCAAAGGCGCACATGAGCAGCGTGTATCCATCCGGCGCGGCGCGTGCCACCGCCTGCGCGCCGATGTTGCCGCCGGCGCCTGCGCGGTTTTCAACGATGAGCGGCTGGCCAAGGCGCCGCCCCAGGTCCTCTCCCAGGATGCGCGCCAGGATGTCAGGAGTGCCGCCCGCGGGAAAGGGCACCACGAGGGTGATGGGCCGCGCGGGAAAGCCGGCGGCCGCGGTGGCGGGCTGGGCGGCGCCCAGCGCCAGAACGGCGCCCGCCGTGGCGGCCAGCAGAAAGCGGCGAGAGGTGGCGGCGCGCCAGCGCGCGGTGAGGGCGGTGAGCAGGGCCATGAAGACGTCTCCAGGAAGTCGGTGTCGGATGCGAAATGGGCCGATCTGCGAGCCACTGTAGCCAAGCGCTGGTGCGACGCCCAATGCCGGGCATGCAAGGCGGTTATATCAATTCTGGTATGCGACTTTCATTGCATGTGTTTCGCGCATAGCATGGTCGCCATGACCGACACTCACCCCTTGCCCTATCTGCGCCGGCTGGACATGAACCTGCTGTTGACGTTCGACGCGCTGATGCGCACGCGCAGCGCCACCGCCAGTTCCGCGCTGCTGCACAAGACGCAGCCCGCCATCAGCCGCGACCTTGCGCGCCTGCGGGACCGGCTGGACGACCCCTTGCTCGTCGTCGTCAAGGGCCGCTTCATTCCGACCGAGCGCGCGCTGGAGTTGCATGCGGCCGTGCAGGACGCGCTGGCGCAGATCGAGTCGGCCTTGCGCCCGGCAGAGGACTTCGATCCCGCGCGCGCCAGCGGCGTGGTCAACATCGGGACCGGCGCGCACAGCGAGATCCTGCTGGCCGCACCGTTGCTGGAACGGCTGCGCCGCGCTGCGCCAGGAATCACGCTGCGATTCCAATCGGTGCATGGCGACTTTGTTCCCGACGACCTGGATGCGGAACGGCTGGACATTGCCATCGGACTGTTCGGCAAGGTGCCGGCGCGCTTTCACCGCGATACGCTGCTGCGCGACCGGCGCGTGTGTGTCGTGTCGAAAGCGCATCCGCGCGCGGGGCAGGGCGCGCTGACGCTGGCTGACTTGCCGCGCATCAGGTGGTTTGCCTTCGCCCAGATGTACGGACGCGAGACCAACTTCGACCGAGCCCTGAAGCCGGAGGCGGGACGGCTGGAATTCTCTGCCTACCTGTCGGGCTTTGGCATCACGCCCTACGTCTTGCTGGATACGGACTATGCGACCACCATGCCGGCCAGCGTGGCGCAGGTGCATGGCAAGCACTTTCCGCTGGCGATGCTGGAATTGCCTGCCAGCCTGCGCAAGATCGAATTCGTGATGGTCTGGCCGCGCCGGCTGCATACGTCGCCGCTGCAGGCGTGGCTGCGCGGCCAGATCCGTGACGTGCTGCGGGACCGCGCGGGCGGTCCCGGGCCAGCCGATCAGCTCGCCTAGGGCTTGCCCGACGCCACGTCCAGCACCGACCCGTCTTCCAGGCTCACGCGGTAGATCTCGCGCACGACATTGCCTGCAAAGCCGATCTCGACAATGGACACGTCCTGGAAGGTCGTCTCGATGCCCTCGGGCAGCACGGCGTTGAACTTGTCGGATTCCGCCTTCATGGCGTCCTGCAGCCGCGCGTCGTACGGCGTCATGCTGTAGACCAGCGTGGTGTGCGGGTCTAGCGGCCAGCCAGTTATTCGCTAGCCCAGGAACATGACCGCCACGATGGCGATGCCGAGCAGCAGGTTCACACCGACCCAGCGCCGGATGCCGGCCATCGCCTGGCCGCCGGCGGGCCAGTCGGACACCGCCACGGCAGCGGCCAGGCGCTTGAACAGCGCGAACCGGATGTGGCCGAAGATCGCCATCATGACGATGCCGCCGCTGGCCATCAGCGTCCAGTTGCGGGGCATGAAGAACGAGCCGCCCGTCTGCGCGGCCTGGCTGGCCGACGAGCCGATCATCCAGGCGCCGGTCACGAGAATCAGCACGATGGCCGCCAGCACGGCATTCAGAAAGGGGCCCAGCACCGAGGCCAAGAGCGGCAACCGCACGGGCGGATCCAGTTTCGCGGCCGCCGGCCGCAGAAAACAGTGGGCGAACAGCATGCCGCCCACCCAGAGGATCACGGCTATGACGTGGAGAAACTGGAGGACGGCGTAGAGCATGGGATCAGCCTGTGGAAAGCGCCGCCGCGGGAGGCGGCGGACGTCGTACGGATGATATCTCCGCAAACCCGACGCGCGGACTTGACCAAGATCATGGTTTTGCATTTAGAATGAGAACGATTGTTATTTGTAGTTATGAATTTTGTAGTTAGTGAGTCAGGGAGCCGTCCGTGCCGAATTCCGTGCTCGCCTCGGGCGACGCCGTCAACATGCTGTACCGCACCCATCACGGATGGCTGCACGGCTGGCTGCGCGCCAAGCTGGGCAACAGCTTCGATGCCGCCGATCTTGCGCAGGACACCTTCGTGCGCGTGCTGCGGCACCGGCACGAACTGGACGCGCTGCGCGAGCCGCGCGCGTACCTGACCACCATCGCCAAGCGCCTGCTGCTGAACCACAATCGCCGCCGATCGGTCGAGCAGGCCTACATGGAAGCGTTGGCGTTGATGCCCGAGGCGCTTGCTCCTTCCCCCGAACAGCGCTTCATCATCCTGGAGACGCTGCAGGAAATTGAAGAAATGCTGGCCGGCCTGTCGCTGCCCGCCCGCCAGGCGTTCCTGATGGCGCAACTGGAAGGCCTGAGCCATGGCGAAATCGCAGACAAGCTCAACGTGTCGCTGCGCACCGTGCACCGCTACATCACCAAGGGATACGAGCAATGCATCATGGCGGTGATGTGAGCGCGCCAGCGGAACCGGCAGCCGAGCTGCCCGCCGTCGAGCGCAACGTCGCACGCGAGGCTGCGCGGTGGCTGATGCGGCTGAGCTCAGGCCGGGCTACCGACGCGGACGTCCATGCCTGCGACCAATGGCGCGCCAGCAAGGCCGAGCACGAACATGCCTGGCAGCGGGCGCAGCGCGTGAATGCGCGCTTCGGCCTCATTCCGTCCGCGCTGGGCATGGCAACGCTGAATCGACCGGACCTCAAGAGCCGCCGCGCCGCGCTCAAGACGCTGGTTGCCCTGATTGTGGCCGCGCCGGTCGGCTGGGCTGCCTGGCGGGCCGATCCCCTGGACTGGAGCGCCGACTACCGGAGCGCCGCCGGCGAGCGGCGCGACGTGATCCTGGCCGACGGTTCGACGCTGCACCTGAATACCTCCAGCGCCGTCGACGTGTTGTTCGACGACGCGACGCGCCTCTTGCGCCTGCGCGCCGGCGAGATCGCCGTCCATGCGGTGGCGGACCCCGCCAGCCATCCGCGTCCCTTCATCGTGCGTACGCGGCTGGGCGATATCGAGGCGCATGCCTCGCGCTTCTGTGTGCGCGAGGAGAGCGGGCGTTGCCAGCTCAGCGTGCAGGAAGGGCGCGTGCGCGTCAGCAGCGCCGGACAGCCGGGGCGCTACGTGGACGTGGCGGCCGGCGAGCAGAGCAGCCTGTCGCCCGATGGCGCCGGCCCCGCGACGCCCGCCGATCCGCATGCCAGCGACTGGCTGCGCGGCGTGCTGTACGCCAGCGCGCTGCGGCTGGACACCTTCGCGGTCGAGCTTGGCCGCTACCGGCAGGGCATCCTGCGCTGCGCGCCGGAGATCGCGCACCTGCGCATCTCCGGCGCCTTCCAATTGCACGACACCGACGCGGTGTTGGCGGCGCTGCCCGCCACCTTGCCCGTGCAGGTGCGCTACCGCACGCCGTATTGGGTAACGATCGTGCCTCGCGACACCTCGGCGTGAGGCGCGGGGTCGGCATGGCGGATCACGTTCACGGCGTTGCCGCGTCTTTTTCCGGCGCGCTGAAAATATTTTTGAAAATGCTGTCCGGTTTTGATTTCACGCGGGTCATGGTTTGTATAGGCACACGGATGCCGATACCTGTTGGATCGAAAGGACGACCATGGCTTACTACCCCGCCGGCCGCGCAAGCGGCTCCCGAGCAGCCCAAGGCGCGCAATGCCGGCTGACCCGTCTTACCGCTGCCGTGCATGCGGCGCTGGCCCTGACCGCTGCATCCGCCGCGATGCTGCCGGTCTCCGCCGCGCAGGCGCAAGGCGCCGCGGTGACGCAGGCCGGGGCGCGCGGCTACAGCATTCCGGCGGGATCGCTGGCGGACGCGCTGCCGCGTTTTGCGGACAGCGCCGGCGTGACGGTGCTGTTCGATGCGGCGCTGGTGGGCCAGCGCCGCACCGCCGGACTGCAGGGGGCGTACTCCGTGCATGAAGGGTTCGCGCGTCTTCTGGCGGGCAGCGGGCTGGGCGTGCAGGAACGCAGCGCGGGCGTCTTCGTGCTGCAGGCGTTGCCGCAGGGCAGCGTGACGCAGCTTGCGCCGGTGCAGATCGACGGCGAAGCGGCCGTCGTCACGCCGGCCTGGGAAACCAGCACCGATCGCCGCCGCCTGGACGATCTGCAGATCCGCAACTGGACCGACCTGAGCCGGCGCGCCGAACCGGGCGTGAACTTCAATCGCACGACCAACAGCATCAACATCCGCGGCCTGGATCAGGACCGTGTGCTGACGCGGGTGGACGGCATCCGCCTGCCGTGGCTGGACGACGGCGCGCGCGGCGTGAAGGGCGGCCTGGAAGCGGTGGACTTCAACAGCCTGTCGCGCCTGGACATTGTGCGCGGCGCGGACGCCACGGGCGGCGGCTCGGGCGCGATTTCGGGCATTGCCGACCTGCACACCCTGAATCCGGCCGACCTGCTAGGCGGCGGCAAGACCTTTGGCGCGCTGGCCAAGACCGATTACGACTCCGCCGACAACAGCTGGGGCGCCAACGCGGCGCTGGCCGGCCAGATCCACAGCAACACATTCTGGCTGGTGCAGGCCGGCGTGCGCAACGGCCACGAACTGGACAACCGCGGCGACGTCGGCGGGTACGGCGCCAAGCGCAGCAAGCCCAGCCCCGAAGACTACGATCAGCGCAGCTTCCTCATGAAGCTGCAGCAGCGCGTGGACGGCGCGCATCTGTTCGGCCTGACGGGCGAATACTTCAAGCGCAATGCCGACATCGACAACAAGTGGGAGCAGGGCCCCGGCACCAGCTACCTCATCGGCGAAAACAGCACCCGCAAGGAAACCGAGCGCGAGCGCGTGTCGTTCGACTACACGTACACGGCGCCGGACTCGGGCAGCCTGGTCGACACCGCACACGCCGTTGTGTATTGGCAGCGCGTGCGACTGGACAACTCGCTGGACGGCATCCGCGGCGTCGATGCGCGCGCGTTCATCATTCCGGGCGATCCATTCCGCTACGGCTTTCCCAACGGCCCCTACGGCCGCAGCAATTCGATCCAGCAGACGCTCTTTGGCGCCAGCACGGAATTCACCAAGCGCATCGCGGGCGCGTCGGTGTCGCAGCTGTGGTCGTTCGGCGGCGAGTGGTACGGCAACAAGACCGAGCAAAATTCCAGCGGCTACGACAACTGCCCGGTGATCCGACCCGGCACGCCCGCGCCGTTCGGCCCGCGCGCGTGCGACATGCTGCACACCAACCAGGCCGACGTCCCGCAATCCAAGGGTGACCAATGGGCGCTGTGGGTGCAGGACGAGTTCAGCTTCGCGGATGGCAGATACACGCTGGCGCCGGCATTGCGCTATGACCACTACGAGCAACGGCCGCAATCCACCGCCGGCTACGAAAGCAATCCCAACGCGGCCGCGCTGCCGCCCAGCAACAGCGGCAGCCGCTTCTCGCCCAAGCTGCTGGGCACGTGGCGGGCGGCCGAACAGCTCAGCCTCTATGCGCAGTACGCTTACGGCTTCAAGGCGCCCAGCGCCACGCAGCTCTACACCAACTACGGCGGCCCTGGCACCTATCTGCGCGTGGGCAATCCGTACCTGAAACCCGAAACCAGCAAGGGCTGGGAACTGGGCGCCAAGCTCGGTTCCGACGATCTCGGCGGTGCGGTATCGTTCTTTGATAATCGTTATCAGAACTTTATCGATGGCGATGTGCCGCTGAATCCCAATTCGCCGCAGTGGCAGCCGGGTTGGGCGGGGCAGTATCCGCTGGGCGTGACCGGCAACGTCAACCGCGCCAAGGTCCGCATCTACGGCGCCGAGGCCAGCGCGCACTGGAAGTTTGCGCCGGGTTGGCGCACGTGGGGCTCGCTGGCTTGGGCGGTGGGCAAGGACGAGGGCACGGGGCAGTACCTGAACTCCGTCGCGCCCCTCAAGGCGATACTGGGCGTCGGGTATGGCCGCGACGTGTGGGGCGTGGACGCCATGCTCACCACAGCCATGCAGCGCGACAAGGTCGAGTATCCCGATGCGTCGCCCGACGCGCCCAATCCCGACTTCAAGGCGCCGGGCTATGGCGTGGTGGACCTGATGGGCTACTGGCGTCCGGCTGCGGTGAAGGGCTTGCAGGTGCAGGCGGGCGTGTTCAACCTGTTCGACAAGAAGTACTGGGAGGCCATCAACGTGCCGACCGCGGGCGCCACCGCGATCCCGCGTGCGGTGGATTGGTACACGGAACCGGGACGCAGCGTGCGCGTCTCGCTGACTTATCAATATTGAGTTCGGTCCGCCGCCATTCGGCGCTGACCGGACCGGCGGCGGTTTTCTGCAGTGTTTTTTTGCACCGGCCGGAGGGCCTACGATGACGAATAATGATTTCTCGACCCGCGCTGAAGAACTGCGTGCCCGCAATGAGGCGCTGGCGGCGTCGCAACCCGGGCTGCGCGCCCGCAATCTGGCCCAAGCGTTGGGCGTGTCCGAGGCCGAGTGGGTGGCCGCCGGCTGTGGCGGCGTGAAGGCAACGGCGCTGCATGGCAAGCCGCAGGAGATCTTCCGCGAATTGGGCACGCTGGGCGAAGTGATGGCGCTGACGCGCAACGACTGGTGTGTGCACGAGCGCCATGGGGTGTATGAGGACATCCAGGCCGACGGTCCGGTAGGTCTGGTGCTGGGACCGGACATCGACCTGCGCGTGTTCTTCACCGCATGGAAGTCGGCCTGGGCAGTCGAGCAGGACGGCCGCCAGAGCCTGCAGTTCTTCGACGGCGCGGGCGTTGCGGTGCACAAGGTCTACCGCACTGACGGCACGGACGCTGCCGCGTGGGACGCGCTGGTCGCGCGGTTTGCGGGCGAGTCGCAATGGCCCGTGGCCGAGGCCTATGCGCCGTCCGCCGACGCCGAGCAGGTCGAGGACGCGTCCGCCTGGCGCGAAGCGTGGCTGGGCATGAAGGACACGCACGAGTTCTTCCCGCTGCTGCGCAAGTTCAAGGTGTCGCGCCTGGCGGCCCTGACGGCGGCCGGCGAAGACCTGGCGCAGCCGGTGCCTGCCGACGCCGTGGAGCGCATGCTGCAATCGGCGGCCGAATCGGGCCTGCGCATCATGTGCTTCGTGGGCAACCGCGGCATGATCCAGATCCACTCCGGTCCGGTGCAGTCGCTGCGCCGCACGGGCCCGTGGTTCAACGTGCTGGATCCCAAGTTCAACCTGCACCTGGACACCACGGCCATCGCGTCGGCCTGGGTGGTCAACAAGCCGACGACCGACGGCTGGGTCACTTCGCTGGAGGTGTACGCCAGCACGGGCGACCTGATCGTGCAGTTCTTCGGTGAACGCAAACCCGGTCAGCGGGAAATCCCGCAATGGCGCGACCTGATGGTCAGCCTGTGCAGCGCGCCGCTGGCCGCTTGAGCGCATAAGGAAACGAGAGCGATGAAGAAATGGTTGGCAGTGGCGGCCTGGTTGTTGGCGGCAGGCGCGCAGGCGGCGCCGCCCGAACGGGTGGTGACCTTGGGCGGCACCGTGACCGAGATCGTGTATCAGCTCGGGCAGGGCGGCAAGCTGGTGGGAGACGATCTCTCCAGCCTGTACCCGGAGGCCGCGACCAAGCTGCCGCGCGTCGGCTATTACCGTGCGGTGCCGGTGGAAGGCGTGCTGGCGCTCAAGCCGGATCTGGTGCTGGCGTCCGAGCAGGCCGGTCCGCCCGACGCGCTCAAGCGCCTGGGCGACGTCGGCGTGCGCATCGTCACCGTGCCGGACACCCCGTCGGTGGATTCGCTGAAAGCGCGCATCCGCAACATCGCCGAGGCGCTGGACGTGGCCCCGGCGGGTGAAGCGCTGGTGACCGAGATCACCCGCGACCTGAAGGCGGTCGAGGCGATTCCGATCACTGGCGCGCGCGCCATCCTGGTGATGAACCGCACCGGCACGCTGCAAGGCGCGGGCGGCGGCACGGCGGCCAACGAAGTCATGACGATGGCGGGGTTGGCCAATGTGCTGAAGGACCAGCAGGGCTACAAGCCGCTCTCGGCCGAAGCGGTCAGCGCGCTCGCGCCCGACGTCATCGTCGTGACGCGAACTTCGCTGGAAGCTTCCGGCGGCGTGGACAAGCTGCTGGCGCTGCCGGGCCTGGCCTCCACGCCGGCCGCCGCGCGCAAGCGCGTCATCGTCATGGACGACCTGCTCCTCTTGGGCATGGGCCCGCGCCTGCCTTTGGCGCTGACCGAACTCAAGCGGGAGGCGGCCGGTGTCATGGGGCGCTAGCGCAAAGCGCGTCTCCGCGCCGCTGGCGCTGGCAGTGCTGGGCGCCGTGCTGGCGCTGGTGGCGCTGGCCGCCAGCAGCAGCGGCGCGGTCCAGATTCCGTTGCGCGACATGCCCACGCTGCTGTTTGGCGACCCCGCGCCGGGCGATGCGCTGTGGCGCAACGTCCTGATCGACATCCGGCTGCCCCGGGTGCTGTTTGCGATGGTGGCGGGCGCCGCGCTGGCCATATCCGGTGCGGCGATGCAGGCGCTGTTTCGCAATCCGCTGGCCGAGCCTGGCCTTATCGGCATTTCGGCGGGCGGCTCGCTGGGCGCGGTGGCCGCCATCGTGCTGACCTCGGGCGGCTTCTGGGTGCTGGCGCCGGCCGCGTTCGCCGGCAGCCTGCTTGCCACCTTCTGCGCATACGCGCTGGGCCGGCGCGTGCCCGGCATGGCGGGACTGCTGCTCGCGGGCATCGCCATCAACGCGGTGGCGGGCGCCATGATTGGGCTGTTCACGTTCGTGGCCAATGACGCGCAGTTGCGCGACCTCACGTTCTGGACCATGGGCAGCCTGGCCGGCGCCAAGTGGACGTTGCTGGCGTTCCTCGGCCCGTGGGTGCTGCTGATGTCCTGGTGGCTGATGCGCCAGTGGCGCGTCATGAACGCCTTGCTGTTGGGCGAGCGCGAAGCGCAGCACCTGGGTTACGCGCTCAAGCGCGTGCGCGCGCAGCTGGTGCTGGCGTGCGCGCTGATCGTTGGGCCGCTGGTTGCCGCGACGGGCGGCATCGGCTTTGTCGGCCTGGTGGTGCCGCATCTGGTGCGCATGACGCTGGGCGCGAATCACCGCTGGCTGCTGCCGGCCTGCGTGCTGGGCGGGGCGCTGGCGCTGACGCTGGCCGACTGGCTGTCGCGTGTCGCCGTCGTGCCGGCGGAGCTGCCGATCGGGCTGGTGACCAGCCTGGTGGGCGGACCCTTTTTCTTGTGGCTGCTGGCGCGCGGCCGGAGGCACGGTTGATGCTTGCAGCCGACGATCTCGTATTGACGCGGGGCGGCAACCGCATTCTGGACAAGGTGTCGTTGGCGGTGCGGCCCGGCGAAGTGGTCGGCCTTTTGGGCGCGAACGGCGCGGGCAAGTCGACGCTGCTGGGCGCAATGTCCGCCGAATTGGCGCCGGAAGCTGGCTCGGTCCGCCTGGGCGATGCCGACGTGCAGCAATTGGCGCATCGCCAACAGGCCCGCCTGCGCGCCGTGCTGCCGCAAAAGCCCGGGTTGAGCTTCGACCTGGACGTGCGTGACGTGGTGGCAATGGGGGCGTACCCGTTTCCCGAACTGTCGCCCGCGCAGGTGGACACGCTGGTGGATCAGGCGCTGGGCTGGGCCGACGTGTCGCATCTGAATGCGCGCCGCTATCCCGAGCTGTCCGGGGGCGAGCAGCAGCGGGTGCAGTTTGCGCGCGTGCTGGTGCAGTGCAAGGCGGCCCGGGGGCTGGGTGAGCCGCGCTATCTGCTGCTGGACGAGCCCACCGCCAGTCTGGACCCCAAGCACCAGGGCGACCTCTTGCGCGTCGCTGCAGGCCTGGCCCATGACGGCGATACCGGCGTACTGGTGATCCTGCACGACATGAACCTGGCGGCGCGCTGGTGCGACCGCTTGCTCCTGCTGTGCGGCGGCCGGGCCATCGCGTCGGGCACGCCGGCCGAGGTGCTGACGCCGAAGAACCTGTTCCTGGCCTACGGCATCGACGCCCATGTCATGCCGCATCCCTTGCAGCCCGAGCGCCTGCTCGTGGTCACGACATGACGGCGTGACGCCGGACGCGGGGCCGGTAAAATGGCGGGCATTGCACTTTCCCGCCAATTTTCACAGGACCCCGTGTCATGCCTACTTTTGACGTCGTCTCCGAAGTCGACAAACACGAACTGACCAACGCCGTCGACCAAGCCAACCGCGAACTGTCCACGCGCTTCGACTTCAAGGGCACCGAAGCCAAGTTCGAACTCGAGGGCTATGTCGTGACCCAGGTCGCTTCCAGCGCGTTCCAGCTCAAGCAGATGCTGGACATCCTGCGCGGCCGCCTGTCTGCCCGCGGCATCGACGTGCGCTGCCTGGACGTGGCCGACCCGCTTGAAAACCTGGGCGGCGCCCGCCAGAAGGTCACCATCAAGCAGGGCATCGAACAGCCCGTTGCCAAGAAGCTCATCGCCGCCATCAAGAACGCCAAGCTCAAGGTCGAATCGCAGATCAATGGCGACAAGCTGCGCATCTCGGGCAAGAAGCGCGACGACCTGCAGACCGCCATTGCATTGCTGAAAAAGACCGACGTCGAGCTGCCGCTGCAGTTCGAAAACTTCCGCGACTAAGCCGCGCGGGCCGCACCGATGGGGCATTCCAGCGAACTGCTCCTTGTCGTTGAGCTTGCGCGCGCGGGCGGCATGTCGGCCGCGGCGCGCGAGCTTGATGTCACCCCTGCCGCAGTCAGCAAGCGGCTGGCGCAGATCGAGGCGCGGCTGGGCGTGCGGCTCTTCAACCGCAGCACGCGGCGCCTCAGTCTTACCGCCGAGGGCGAGGTGTATCTGGAAAACGCCCGCCGCATCCTGGGCGAGATCGACGACCTGGACGCGCTCATCGCCAGCCGTCAGGCCGCCCCGCGCGGCCTGCTCAAGGTCAATGCGCCGCTGGGTTTCGGGCGCAGCTATATCGCGCCGGCCATCGCGGAATTCGCGCAGCAGTATCCCGAAGTCTCGCTGCAATTGCAGTTGACCGACCGGCCGGCCGACTTCGTGCGCGAGGCCTTTGACGTTGCGGTGCGCTTTGGCGATCTACCCGACACGAGTCTCATCGCGCGCAAGATCGCGCCCAACCGGCGCCTCGTGTGCGCGTCGCCCGGTTACCTGAAAAAACACGGCACGCCGACCACGCCGCATGATCTGGCGCGGCACCAGTGCATCGTGCTGCGCCAGAACGACGCTGCCTATGGGCTGTGGCGTTTCACGAAAGGCCGGCGCAGCGAAACCGTGAAGGTGCGCGGCAATCTCAGCAGCAACGATGGCGAGGTCACCCTGACCTGGGGCCTGGCCGGCCTGGGCATCCTGCAACGCGCGGAATGGGACCTGGCGCGCTACCTGCGCAGCGGCCGGCTGGTGCAGGTGCTAGAGGACTATGCGCTGCCGCAGGCGGATATCTACGCCGTTTTCCCGGAAAGGCACCACCTGTCCGCCAAGGTGCGGGTGTTCGTGGATTTCCTGGTGGCGTATTTCGGCGAAGGGTCGGAGGGGCGGTGGTGAAGCGCTGTTCCTTTGTGCTAGATCCCGTTGCGCGTGCTTTCTTCAACCTCGATCACGCTGTCCACAGGTGCTGCGCCGCGTAGGCGCGCCACGGCCGCCAGGCCTCAGATCGCGCCAGCAGTTGCGCGGGTGTGTAGGCCCGCGATTCCAGCTTTTCCAGCGCGCGGATCAAGCCGATATCCGCATGCGGAAACGCATCCGGCTCACGCAGTTGCCGCAGCGCGATGTATTGCGCCGTCCATTCCCCCACGCCGCGTATCGTGCGCAACCGCCGCACGGCGTCTTCCAGGTCGACGGCGGCGTCAAAGAGATGCGGGTCCGCGACTGCCGCTGCGGCCACCGCAGACAGCGTCGCCGCCCGGCTGCGCGGCATGCCCAGCGAGGCCAGTTCGGCGGCGGCCACCACGTCCGGCTCGGGAAACACGTGCGTCAGCGCGCCGTCCGGCTGCGCTAGCGGCTTGCCATGCGCCGCCACCAGCTTGCCCGCCAGCCGGATGGCGGCGGCCACCGTGATCTGTTGTCCCAGCACTGCCCGCATGGCCAGTTCAAAACCGTCCCACGCGCCCGGCACGCGCAGCCCCGGCCGCGCCTGCATCAGCGCCGTCATGACTGGATCGGCGGCAAACTGCGCAGCGATTGCCGCCGGGTCGCTGGCCAGGTCGAACACGCGGCGCAGACGCGCGATGATGGCCGGCAGTGACGGCAGATGAGGAAAGCGCACCGCCACCTGCAGCGCGTCGCCCGCGCCCGGCCGCACCGTGACCGTGCCTTGCGCACCATCCAGGCTGACGGTGCGCGCATAGGTGTCGCCCGTCACGGACTCGACGCCGGGAATGGCGCGCAGCCGCAGGAACGCCAGCATGGCGTCCCAGTCGTAGGGCGGGCGGTAGCGCAGCAGCAGCTTGATTTCCCCATCCTGGCCCGCCGGCACCTCCGGCTTGCCTGAACGCCGCAGTTCGCCGGGGGCCCGGCCGAACAGGTCGAGGAACACCTCGTTGAAACGGCGGATGCTGCCGAATCCCGACGCGAAGGCGATCTCGGCCATGGGCAACTGCGTTTCATGGATGAGCTGCTTGGCCAGCAGCACGCGGCGCGTCTGCGCGAATGCGACGGGCGAGGCGCCCAGGTGCTGGCGGAACTGCCGCCGCAACTGCCGTTCGCCCACCCCCAGGCGCTGCGCCAGCGCGTCGACGCCGGCCTCGTCCAGCGCACCCAGCTCGATACGCTGCAATGCGCGCGCCACGGTGGGCGGCAACTCGTGGCCGGGGCCGACTTCGGGCGCCGTTTCCGGGCGGCAGCGCAGGCAAGGGTGGAACCCGGCCTCCTGCGCGGCTGCGGCCGTCGAAAAGAACGTGACGTTTTTCGACAGGGGCGTGCGCGCCGGACAGACCGGGCGGCAATAGATGCGCGTGGTCTTGACGGCCGTGAAGAAGCGGCCGTCGTAGCGGGCGTCGCGCACCTGGATGGCGCTGTAGCAGGCATCGTGGTTCAGGTTCATGAAGCGATGCTAACGCCGCCGGGCGGGCAAGATCTAGCGGATTTCGGACAGAGTTGTGAATGTCACACTGCTGTCCGAAAACCGCCAGCACCCGGTCTGGCGGCGGGTCTATATTGGCGGCTTGCCTACCTATCCGGAGCGACATCATGCCGGTACACACCTTTCTGCTGGAACGGGTTCCCACCCCCATTGGCCGGATGCTCGTGCTGACCGATGCCCAAGCCCACCTGCGCGCCGTGGACTGGGAAGACTACGAATCCCGCATGCACCTGCTGTTGCAGCGCCAGTACGGCCGGGGCGCGGTGCAACTGCAGGACGCCGCGCAGCCTTCGCAGGCAAGCCGCGCGCTGCAAGCGTATTTCGATGGCGACGTGGACGCCATCTCGGATCTTCCGGTCGCCTTGGGCGGCACGCGCTTCCAGCAGCAGGTCTGGCACGCGCTGCGCGGCATCGAAGGCGGCAGCACCATCAGCTACGGCACGCTGGCGACGCGAATCGCCCGTCCCACGGCCGTGCGCGCGGTCGGGCTGGCCAACGGCGCCAATCCCGTGGGCATCGTCATTCCGTGCCATCGCGTGATCGGCGCCAACGCCACGCTGACGGGCTACGGCGGCGGCCTGCACCGCAAGCGCTGGCTGCTGACGCACGAGGCGGCCTGGCGCAGCGCGCAGCCGCAGCGCCGTACCGAGGCGGCACTTTCAACTTCAAGTTGAAAATGTTGTGAATTTCGGCGCGTTCACCACGCGCCGCGCTCGGTACAGTGCCAGCAGACTCATCCGCACGGAGCGCTGGCACCATGAAGACCTATCGCATTGCAACCATCCCCGGCGACGGCATCGGCAAGGAAGTGATTCCCGCCGGCCAGCGCGTCATGCAGGAACTCGCCGCCCAGGGCGGTCTGCGGTTCGAATTTGAAGACTTCGACTGGGGCGGCGACTACTACCGCAAGCATGGCGTCATGATGCCCGCCGACGGGCTGGATGCGCTGCGCGACAAGGACGCGATCCTGTTCGGCTCGGCCGGCGACCCCGACATCGCCGACCACATCACCTTGTGGGGCCTGCGCCTGAAGATCTGCCAGGGGTTCGACCAATACGCCAACGTGCGCCCCACGCGCATCCTGCCGGGGATCGACGCACCGCTCAAGCGCTGCACGCCTGAACAACTGAACTGGGTGATTGTGCGCGAGAACTCCGAAGGCGAGTACTCGGGCGTTGGCGGCCGCGTGCATCAAGGCCATCCCATCGAAGCCGCGACCGACGTGTCGATCATGACGCGCGCCGGCGTCGAGCGCATTCTGCGCTTCGCGTTCAAGCTGGCGCAATCGCGGCCGCGCAAGCTGCTGACCGTTGTCACCAAGTCCAATGCCCAGCGCCATGCCATGGTGATGTGGGACGAGATCGCCGTGCAGGTCAGCCGCGAATTTCCCGACGTGACCTGGGACAAGGAACTGGTCGACGCCGCCACCGCCCGCATGGTCAACCGGCCCGCGACCCTGGACACCATCGTCGCCACCAACCTGCACGCCGACATCCTGAGCGACCTGGCGGCCGCCCTGGCCGGCAGCCTGGGCATTGCGCCCACCGGCAACATCGACCCCGAACGCCGCTACCCGTCCATGTTCGAACCCATCCACGGCTCGGCCTTCGACATCATGGGCAAGGGACTCGCCAATCCGGTCGGGACGTTCTGGTCGGTGGTGATGCTGCTGGAACACCTGGGCGAAACCGACGCGGCGGCGCGGCTGATGCAGGCCATTGAAAGCGTCACCGCCGATCCCGCGCTGCACACCGGCGACCTGGGCGGCCACGCCACGACCGAGCAGGTGACCAAGGCGGTCTGCGCAAAGCTGGCGGAATCGGCGCAAGCCAAGGCGGCATAGACGGCTTCCGGATGTAGGACGGATTCCGGTGTCAGACACCCTTCTTGATGTAGGACTGATTCCGGTGTCAGACACCTGAATCTGTCTTACGGCTTCAGGAAATCCGGTCAGGTAAGAGGACATCAGATCCGACCCCTGCGCCCGGCAACACAACAACAAGCGAAGTTCATTCGTAGTCAGGAGACAAATCATGCATAAGAAAGCGATGACCGCGCGCGCTCTGGCGTTCGCCTGCCTGATCGGCGTTTCATTCGCGGGCGGCGCGCAGGCGCAGTCCTACCCGGCGCGTCCCGTGAGCCTGATCGTGCCGTTCCCGGCGGGCGGCACGACGGACGTGCTGGCGCGCGCGTTGGGGCAGGAGCTGGCCAAGAGCCTCGGCCAGCCGGTGGTGGTCGAGAACAAGCCGGGCGCAGGGTCGACGCTGGGCGCGGACTACGTCGCCAAGGCGGCGCCGGACGGCTACACGTTGCTGATGGGCGCGGTGCATCACACCATCGCCACCAGTGTCTACAAAAGCCTGCATTACGACTTCCAGAAGGACTTCGCGCCGGTCACCACGGTGGCGCTGGTGCCCAACGTGCTGGTCGTCAATCCCAAGCTGCCCGCCAAGGACGTGGCGTCGCTGTTGAAACTGGCGCAGGCGTCGCCCGGCAAGCTGACCTATGGTTCCAACGGCATGGGCACGGGCCAGCATCTGATCGGCGCACAGTTCGAGCGCGCGGGCCATGTGCAGTTGCTGCATGTGCCGTACAAGGGCAGTGGTCCGCTGACGACCGATCTGCTGGGCGGCCAGATCGACATGTCGTTCGACACGATCACGCCGGTGCTGGCGCACATTCAGAGCGGCAAGCTGCGTGCGCTGGCCGTTACCACCAACCAGCGTTCGGCCGCGCTGCCGGACGTACCGACCATGGAAGAGGCCGGTCTGAAGCCCTTCAACATGGGTACGTGGTTCGGCGTGCTGGCGCCAGCGGCGGCGCCCAAGGAGGTGGTCGACCGGCTGAATGCCGAGATGGTGAAGATCATCCGTTCGCCGGACTTCACGCGCCGCATGGCGGAAATCGGCGCGGTGCCGATCGGCGACACGCCCGCGGAGATGAAGGCGCGCATCGGCGCGGACACCGCGAATTACGCGAAGCTGGTCAAGGAAGCGAAAGTTGCAGTGAATTGAGGGGCAGGGCGGGAGCGGCCATTGCGGCCGCTGCCGCGCCGGCCTTCGTGACCCCCGTCATGCGCGGATCCATCCACGCGAAATCGGCAGGGCCAGCACCTTGCGATACAGCCCCTGTACCGCCGCCGTCACCGGCACGCCCGCGCGGCGCCACATGGGAATCGTGACCGCCGCGGCCATGGGCGCCAGCAGCAATCCGCCCAGGATATCCAGCGGGAAATGCACGCCCAGGTACACGCGCGACGTCCCCACGAGCAACGCGCCCGCCAATGCCAGCCAACCCCATCCCGTCCAACGGCGATCCAGGATCAGCGCAAAGGCGAAGGCCGCGATGATGATCGTGTGATTGCTGGGAAACGACGAGGTCGCCTTGTGCGCGAAGAAGGCGTGCCCCAGGCCGATCACGAAGGGCCGCGGATGCGGCCACAGCACGCCGCATAAATAGCTGGCGGCCAACGCCACGGCGACGCTGGCCAGCGCCTTGAGCATCAGGCTGCGCTGGGCTTCCTTGCCCCACAGCCACACGGCGGCCATGACGCCCGGCACCAGCAGGATGAGTTTGTTCGCCACCAGCATGGCCGCATGGATCCGCCACGCGGGCGTGGCGGGGTCGGCGTTGATCAGAAGAAAAAGGGACTGGTTGAAGCTTTCCGGGAAATCCATGACACGTCATCGCGGCGTAATAAATCGGTTGCCGCGATGGTAATGACCGTACCCGTCAGTTCCCTTACAACGCGCTTCGATACGGCCGCTTTTACTTCTGGATGCGATTGCCCTGCGCATCGACAACCGGCTCGCCGCTTTCCTTCGAGAAGGCCCCCTTCTGCGGCGACGGAAGAATGTCCAGCACCAGTTCGCACGGCCGGCACAGCTTCGCGCCCAGCGGCGTCGACACAAAGGGACGGTTCAGCAGGATCGGGTGCTGCTCGATCGCGTCCAGCAACGCGTCATCCGACAGCGACGTGTCGTCCAGACCCAGTTCCGCGTAGGGCGTGCCCTTTTCGCGCAGGGCATCACGCACGCTGACGCCAGCCTTCTTGAACAGCGCTTTCAGCGTGTCGCGCGAGGGCGGCGTTTCCAGGTACAGGACGACCTGCGGCTCGATGCCGGCGTTGCGGATCAGGCCCAGCGTGTTGCGCGAGGTGCCGCACTTGGGGTTGTGATAGATGATGACGTCGGACATGAGGGCTCCTCTTTCGGGTGATGCGCTGTGAATCTGCACAATGCAACTGCGCCATGCCATTGAGCAAGGCAAGACCCGGAGCATAGTCCATCTACCGCGCCGCAGTCCGGCGCCGCGCCGCCGTCACACCGACAGATGCCGCCGCACGTCCTCGCCGTCGATGGCATCGCGCCCGCCGCTTGCCACCACCTCGCCGCGCGACAGCACGACAAACTGGTCCGCCAGTTCGCGCGCAAAATCAAAATACTGTTCGCACAGCAGGATCGCGATGTCGCCGCGCTGGCGCAGCATGTGGATCACCCGCGCGATGTCCTTGATGATGGACGGCTGGATGCCTTCGGTGGGCTCGTCGAGGATGATGAGCTTGGGCTCGGCCACCAGCGCCCGCGCGATGGCCAACTGCTGCTGTTGCCCGCCAGACAGATCGCCGCCGCGCCGCGCCAGCATGCTTTTCAGCACCGGGAACAGTTCAAAGACTTCCTCCTTGATGCGGCGGGCGCGGGCCGCGGGTTTGGTCGCCATGCCCATCAGGATGTTTTCTTCGACCGTCAGCCGCGCGAAGATGTCGCGGCCCTGGGGCACATAAGCCATGCCGCGCGCGGCGCGCTGGTGCGGCGCCAGGCGCGTGATGTCGGCTCCGTCGAAGGCGATGCCGCCGCGCGCCACGGGCAGTACGCCCATGACGCACTTGAGCAGCGTCGTCTTGCCCACGCCATTGCGGCCCAGGAGCGCCAGGCATTCGCCTTGCCGCACCGACAGCGACACGCCGCGCAGGGTATGGCTGCCGCCGTAGTATTGGTCGATCGTGCTTACGTCCAGCATGTTCAGCGCCCCAAGTAGACTTCGATCACGCGCGGGTCGGCCTGCACACGGCTCATCGGGCCTTCGGCCAGCACCGAGCCTTCGTGCAGCACCGTCACCTTGCCATCGCCCGCGATCTGGTTCACGAAGTCCATGTCGTGTTCCACCACCATCAGGGAATGCCGGCCGCGCAGTTCGTTCAAGAGTTCGCCGGTGCGTTCGGTCTCGGCGTCGGTCATGCCGGCCACGGGTTCGTCCAGCAGCAGCAACTGCGGCTCCTGCATCAGCAGCATGCCGATCTCCAGCCACTGCTTCTGGCCGTGCGACAAGAGGCCCGCGGGCCGCCATACCTCGGGCCGCAGCCGGATCAGGTCCAGCGTCTCGCCGATCCGGTCGGCCTGTTCGCTGGACAGCCGCGAGAACAGGGTGGGGCGCACGCGCTTGTCCGTCTTCATCGCCAGCTCCAGGTTCTCGAACACGGTGTGCTGTTCGAACACCGTGGGGCGCTGGAACTTGCGGCCGATGCCCGCGTGCGCGATCTGCGCCTCGCTCAGCGTCGTCAGGTCGATGCTCTGGCCGAAGTACGCCGTGCCCGACGTGGGCCGCGTCTTGCCGGTGATGACGTCCATCATGGTGGTCTTGCCGGCGCCGTTGGGGCCGATGATGCAGCGCAGTTCGCCCACGCCGATATCCAGCGTCAGATCGTTCAGCGCCTTGAAGCCGTCGAAGCTGACCGTGATGCCTTCCAGGTACAGGATGGCGCCGTGGCTGGTGTCCAGGCCCTTGGGGCTGACGCGGCCATAGCCGGCGTCGCCGCTCGGGCCGCCGTCCAGCGTGGCCGATTCGGTGTGCGTGGAGGTCATGCCTTCTTCTCCTGGATGCGGGCCGCGATACGGCGGGCAAGACCGACGATGCCGGTCGGCAGGAACAGGGTCACCAGCACGAAGATGAGGCCCAGCGCGTACAGCCAGTATTCCGGCAGCACGCTGGTGAACCAGGTCTTCAGGCCGTTGACGGCGCCCGCGCCGATGATGGGGCCGATCAGCGTGCCGCGCCCGCCCGTCGCCACCCAGATGACCATCTCGATGGAGTTCTCGGTGGACATTTCACCGGGATTGATGATGCCGACCTGCGGCACGTACAGCGCCCCGGCGATGCCGCACAGCACGGCCGACAGCGTCCACACGAACAGCTTGAAGCCCAGCGGGTCGTAGCCGATGAAGCGCACGCGGCTTTCGGCATCGCGCACGGCGGTCAGCACGCGTCCCAGCTTGCTCTGCGTGACCATGCGCGCAAGAATCAGCGCGCCGGCCAGCGCCGCCAGCGTCACCCAGTACAACGTGGCGCGCGTGCCCGGCGCGGTGATGTCAAAGCCCAGAATGCGCTTGAAATCGGTAAAGCCGTTGTTGCCGCCAAACCCCGTGTCATTGCGAAAGAACAGGAGCATCGCGGCAAAGGTCAGCGCCTGCGTGATGATCGAGAAGTACACGCCCTTGATGCGCGAGCGGAAGGCAAAGTAGCCGAAGACGAAGGCCAGCACGCCGGGCACCAGCACCACCAGCAGCATCGCGTACCAGAAGTGTTCCGTGAACGACCAGTACCAGGGGTAGGTCTTCCAGTCCAAAAACACCATGAAGTCGGGCAGGTCGCTCTGGTAGACGCCGTCGCGGCCGATGGCGCGCATCAGGTACATGCCGTGCGCGTAGCCGCCCAGCGCAAAGAACAGGCCATGGCCCAGCGACAGGATGCCCGCATAGCCCCACACCAGGTCCAGCGCCAGCGCCGCCATGGCGTAGCACATGAACTTGCCCATCAAGGCCACGGCGTAGGCCGACACATGCAGTGCATGGCCGGGCGGAAACACCAGATTCATCAGCGGCAACAGCGCCAGCAGGACGACGCCCGCGGCCAGCGCCGCCCACACGCGGCCCGAGAAGATCGGGCGGCGCGCCAGCAGGTTAAGGTCGGTCAGCGCGGTCTGTTTCATTCGACGCTCCGGCCCTTGGGGGCGAACAGGCCTTGCGGCCGCTTTTGGACGAACAGCACGATGAGCACCAGGATGGTGATCTTGGCCATGACAGCTCCCGCGTAAGGCTCCAGGAATTTATTCACGCCGCCCAGGCCGAGCGCGGCGATGACGGTGCCAGCAAGCTGGCCCACGCCGCCCAGCACCACGACCATGAACGAGTCGACGATGTAGCCGCGGCCCAGGTCCGGCCCCACGTTGCCCAGCTGCGAGAGCGCCACGCCGGCCAGCCCCGCGATGCCGGAGCCCAGGCCGAAGGCCAGCATGTCGACGCGGCCGGTGGGCACGCCCACGCAGTCCGCCATGCGCCGGTTCTGCGTGATGGCGCGCACGAAGAGGCCAAGCCGCGTGTGGTTCAGCAACGCCCACACCAGGAAGACGACAAAGAAGGCAAAGCCGATGATGACGAGCCGGTTGTAGGTGAGCACCAGCCCGCCCAACACGGTCACGCCGCCCGACATCCAGCTGGGGTTGCCGACCTCCACGTTCTGCGCGCCGAAGAGCGACCGCACGCCCTGCATCAGCATCAGGCTGATGCCCCAGGTGGCCAGCAGCGTTTCAAGCGGACGGCCATACAGCCAGCGGATCACGGTGCGTTCCAGCGCCATGCCCACCAGCGCCGTCACCACGAAGGCAAGCGGCAACGCGGCCACGACATACCAGTCCAGCCAGCCCGGCAGCCAGGCGCGAAACACCGTCTGCACCACGTACGTCACATACGCGCCGATCATCAGCAGTTCGCCGTGCGCCATGTTGATGACGCCCATCAGGCCGAAGGTGATGGCCAGGCCCAGCGCGGCCAGCAGCAGCACGCTGCCTAGGCTCACGCCGTAAAAGAGATTGCCGGCCCATTCGATCGTGGCCAGGTGCCGGTCGATCTGCTTGAGCGCATTGGCCGCCGCCTCGCGGACGCCGGCGTCGGGTTCGGTGTACGTCCCGTCGCGCTCCTGCGTCAGGGCCGCCAGCGTGGGCCGGAAGGCCGCATTCTTCGTGTCGCCCAACACCTGCACCGCGTGGCGGCGCTTGGCGGGGTCTTCGCTTTTCAGTTCCAGATTGGCTTGCGCGATCAGCAGTGCGCCGCGCACGGCCTCGCTCTTCTCCGCAGCCAGCGCCTTTTCCAGCATCGGCAGGCGCGCCGGGTCGCCGGTCTGCTGCAGCCGCCGGGCCGCGTCAAGACGCTCGTTGGCGTTGTCGGAGAACAGGCGGGATCCCGCCAGCGCGGCCTCGATGGCGCGGCGCAGGCGGTTGTTGATGGAAATCGTGCCCGCGTCCGCGGGCAGGTCCACGGCAGCGCTCGTGGAAGGGTCAGTGGCGCGCGACCCGCCGGCGCCGATCAGCACGCGGCCGTCGGCAGTGGCGTAGAGCTGGTCGCTGCCCAGCGCCTGCAGCACCGCGGCCGCAGCGGGATCGGGCAGTTGGCCCAGCGCGGCAATCGCCTGCAGCCTGGCGTCGGTGTCGTCGCCGGCCAGCGGCGCAAGCAGGGCCTGGTCCACGCCGGCGGCGGCCGCGGGCGCGGCCAGCGCCGGCACGGCGATCAGCCATGCCAGGAGGAAACGACGCAAGAAGTGTGCGATTGCCGCGATGCGCATGGCTACCTTTTCCTTGGGGTTGAGACTACAGGCCTTGCTTGCCTTCGTTGCCCGGGATGTACGGGCTCCACGGCTGGGCGCGGATCGGACCCTTGCTCTTCCACACCACGCTGAACTGGCCGTCCGCCTTGATCTCGCCGATGTAGACGGGCTTGTGCAGGTGGTGGTTGGTCTTGTCCATTTCGATCGTGTAGCCGTCCGGCGCGTTGAACTTCTGCCCACCCATCGCTGCGATGACCTTGTCGACGTCGGTGGTCTTGGCCTGTTCAACCGCCTGCTTCCACATGTGGATGCCGATGTAGGTGGCTTCCATCGGATCGTTCGTCACGACGGTGTTGGCGTTGGGCAGATTCTTGGCCTTGGCGTAGGCCTTCCACTTCGCGATGAATGCGTCGTTGACGGGGTTTTTGACGGACTGGAAGTAGTTCCACGCAGCCAGGTGGCCGACCAGCGGCTTGGTGTCGACGCCGCGCAGTTCCTCTTCGCCCACGCTGAACGCCACGACCGGCACGTCGGTGGCCTTCAGGCCGGCGTTGCCCAGTTCCTTGTAGAAGGGCACGTTCGAGTCGCCATTGATGGTCGAGATCACGGCCGTCTTGCCGCCCGTGGCGAACTTCTTGATGTTCGCGACGATGGTCTGGTAGTCGGAGTGACCGAACGGGGTGTAGACCTCGTCGATGTCGCTGTCCTTCACGCCCTTGGAATGCAGGAAGGCGCGCAGGATCTTGTTGGTGGTGCGGGGATAGACGTAGTCGGTGCCCAGCAGCACGAAGCGCTTGGCGCCGCCGCCGTCTTCGCTCATCAGGTATTCGACGGCGGGAATGGCCTGCTGGTTGGGCGCGGCGCCCGTGTAGAACACGTTCTTCTCCAGCTCTTCGCCTTCGTACTGCACGGGGTAGAACAGCAGACCGTTCAGTTCCTTGAACACCGGCAGCACCGACTTGCGCGACACCGAGGTCCAGCAGCCGAAGACCACCGCCACCTTGTCCTGCGCGAGCAGCTGGCGCGACTTCTCGGCAAACAGCGGCCAGTTCGAGGCGGGGTCCACCACCACGGCTTCCAGCTTCTTGCCCATCACGCCGCCGTTGGCGTTGATCTCGTCGATGGTCATCAGGGCCACGTCCTTGAGCGACGTTTCCGAGATGGCCATGGTGCCCGACAGCGAATGCAGGATGCCGACCTTGATGGTGTCCTCGGCGGCGTGGACCTGCGGCATCCATCCTGTCATGGCCAACAGGCTCACGGCGGTCAGTTGCTTAAGGGCTAGTCTGCGTTTCATGGTGACTCCTGGATGGAAGGTGCCGGCCTGGCCGGCGAGAGAACGTTCTGAAAATGCAGTCGCACAGGGATTCAAAAGCAAAACGCGTGCCAAGTTTTGGCAGGCATGCGGCTGCTGTATGAAGCGGGCGGGTTTACGCGAAGGCGCGTGGCGATGGCGGCGCCGCGCGACGGGGATCAGAACGGTGCCGTCTGCACAGAATCGGTGCGTGTTGCGCGCGATGACGGTGCGGCGTGCATGCCGATGCGATGGCCTGCGAAAGCGCCAGGCGCGCGGTCTTGCCGCGCTTCAGAGGGAAAGCGGCGTGCGCGGCCAACATGGCACGCACTTTGCTTGGGAATCCGTACTTGTATACAAGAAAGGATTCCAGCATGAATGCCGCAGCAACGCAGAAGCACCCCGCCGGTTGGACGATCGCGCAATGGCAGGCCGCCTACCGCGACGGTGCGCAGCCTGAAGGCTTGTTGGCCGGCCATGTGGCCGCGCCGGATGACGTCGAAGACAATGCCTGGATCCGGCGCGTGGACCGCGCGCAGCTCGACGAACAGCTCGACGGCCTGCGTCTCTTGCTGGCCGCGGCGGGCGGCGACATCTCGCGCCTGCCGCTGTATGGCGTTCCCTTCGCGATCAAGGACAACATCGATGCGGCCGGCTGGCCCACGACCGCGGCGTGTCCCGAGTTCGCCTATACACCGCAGGAAGACGCCACCGTCGTGCGCCGTCTGCGCGCGGCCGGCGCCATCCTCATCGGCAAGACGAATCTGGACCAGTTCGCGACCGGCCTGGTGGGCACGCGATCGCCGCATGGCGCCGTGGCCAACACGTTCGATCCCGCCTACGTCAGCGGCGGTTCCAGCTCCGGTTCGGCATCGGTGGTCGCGCGCGGCATCGCGGCGTTTTCGCTGGGCACCGATACCGCGGGCTCCGGGCGTGTGCCGGCCGGCTTCAACAATATCGTCGGGCTCAAGCCGACCAAGGGTTGGCTCAGCACCGCAGGCGTAGTGCCGGCGTGCCGCACGCTGGACTGCGTATCGATCTTTGCGCTGACGGTGGACGACGCCGACAAGGTGGCGCAAGTGGCCGGCGGGTACGACGATGCCGATCCGTATTCGCGCCCCATGCCGGTTGGCGCGTCGCTGCCGTGGCCGAAGGCGCCTCGGTTGGCGGTGCCCGCATCGCTGGAATTCTTTGGCGACACGCAGGCCGCCGCCGTGTTCGACGACGCGGTGCGTGCACTGCGTGCCGAGGGCGCCCAGGTCGAGACCATCGACTTCGCGCCGTTCAGCGAACTGGCCGCGCTGCTGTATCAAGGGCCATGGGTCGCCGAACGCTTTGCGGCCGTGGAATCGTTGTGGAAAGAGAACCCCGGCGCCATCAATCCGGTGGTGCGCGGCATTGTCGAACAGGCCGCGAACTACACCGCGCTGGACGCGTTCAAGGCCGAGTACCGGCGCGCCGAGCTCACCCGCCAGATCCATCGCGCGCTGGAAGGCTTTGACGCGCTGGTCGTGCCGACCTCGCCGTCCATCTACACCATCGCCCAGCTTGAAGCGGACCCCGTCACGCTCAATTCCCGCCTGGGTGTCTACACCAACTTCGCCAATCTGGCCGATCTGTCCGCGCTGGCCGTGCCGGCCGGCATGCGCGCCGATGGGCTGCCGTCCGGCATCACGCTGATCGGACTGGCGTGGCAGGACCGCGCGCTGGCGCAGTTCGGCAGGCAATGGCAGGCGCGGCGCGGGCTGCCGCTGGGCGCAACCGGGATGCCGCTGCCCACGCTGGCGGCGGATGGCGCACCGTCCGCGGACACCGTGCGCGTCGCCGTCGTGGGCGCGCATCTGACCGGCATGCCGCTCAACCACCAACTGACGTCGCGCCACGCGGTGTTTGTCGAGAAGACGGCGACGGCGGGCGACTACCGCCTCTTCGCCCTGGCCAACACCACACCGCCCAAGCCCGGGCTGGTGAAGATGGACAGCGGCGCCGCCATCGAGGTCGAGCTGTGGGACGTGCCGGTGACGGCCTTCGGCGCGTTTGTGGCCGAGATTCCCGCGCCGCTGGGCATCGGCACGCTGGAGCTGGCCGACGGCCGGCTGGTCAAGGGTTTCATCTGCGAACCGCGCGGCCTGGAGGGCGCGCGCGACATCACCGCGTTCGGCGGCTGGCGGGCCTATCTGGCCAGCCTGAATGCCGCCACCTGCTGACTACCCGCTACCCACTCCATAACCCCGCCCTCACCTCAGGGAGTCGCACCGTGTTCGATACTGTTCTGATTGCAAACCGCGGCGAAATCGCCGTCCGCGCCATCCGCACCCTCAAGCGGCTGGGCATCCGCAGCGTGGCCGTCTATTCCGACCCGGACCGCAACGCCGCGCACGTGCGCGAGGCCGATGTGGCCGTGGCGCTGGGCGGCGAGAAGGCGGCCGACAGCTACCTGCGCATGGACCTGCTGCTGGCCGCCGCACGCGAACAGGGTGCGCAGGCGATCTATCCCGGCTACGGCTTTCTGTCGGAAAGCGCTGAATTCGCGGACGCCTGCGAGGCCGCGGGCATCGCCTTCGTCGGCCCCACGCCGCTGCAGATACGCGAGTTCGGGCTGAAGCACCGCTCGCGCGAGCTGGCTGCGGAAGCTGGCGTGCCGATGACGCCGGGCACCGGGCTCCTGTCCAGCCTGGGTGAGGCGCTGTCGCAGGCCGAGCGCATCGGCTATCCCGTCATGCTCAAGAGCACGGCGGGCGGCGGCGGCATTGGGCTCTCGCGCTGCGAGAACGAGGCGGAACTGACCGTGGCGTTCGACAGCGTGCAGCGCATGGGCGAGCACTTCTTTCGCGATGGCGGCGCGTTCATCGAGCGGTATGTGGACAACGCGCGGCACGTCGAGGTTCAGATCTTTGGCGACGGTGCGGGCCGCGTGCTGGCGCTGGGCGAACGCGACTGCTCGGTGCAGCGCCGCAACCAGAAGGTCATCGAAGAAACCCCCGCGCCGTTGCTGCCGGCCGCCACGCGCGCCGCGCTGCTGGATGCCGCCGTCAAGCTGGGCGAATCGGTGAACTACCGCTCTGCCGGCACGGTGGAGTTCATCTACGATCCGGGGCGCGACGCCTTCTATTTTCTGGAGGTCAACACGCGCCTGCAGGTCGAGCATCCGGTGACCGAGGCCGTCACCGGCTTGGACCTGGTGGAGTGCATGTTGCGCGTGGCAGCAGGCGAGCCGCTGGATTTCGCAGCCATGTCGCGCGCGCCGCAAGGCGCGTCCATTGAAGTGCGCCTGTATGCGGAGGATCCGCTGCGCCAGTTCCAGCCGTCGCCAGGCGTGTTGACCGAGGTCTCGTTCCCGGAAGGCGTGCGCGTCGATGGCTGGGTCGAAACCGGCACGGACGTGCCCGCGTTCTATGACCCGATGCTGGCCAAGCTGATCGTGCATGCGGACACGCGCGAGGCCGCGCTGGACAAGCTGGCCGACGCGCTGGCGCGCACGCGCCTGCACGGCATTGCGACCAACCTGGATTACCTGCGCCAGATCGTGGCCGATGCGCGCTTTCGCGCTGGGCAGCTGTCCACGCGCTTTCTGGAAAGCTTTGCGTATCGCCCGTCGGCGATCGAGGTCGTGGAAGCCGGGACCTACACCAGCGTGCAGGACTATCCCGGCCGCGCGGGCTACTGGGACATCGGCGTGCCGCCGTCCGGTCCCATGGACGACTACGCGTTTCGCGTCGCGAATCGCATCGTCGGCAACGCGCCGGACGCGGCCGGCATCGAGACCACGTTGGTCGGACCCACGCTGCGCTTTCACGGCGACGCCGTCGTGGCGTTGACCGGCGCCTCGTGCGCCGCCACGCTGGACGGGGAACCCGTGCCGATGTGGCAGCCGATCTTCGTGACGTCGGGGCAGGTGCTGGCCACCGGCCGTGCGCTGTCCGGCTGCCGCAGCTACCTGGCGGTGCGCAACGGTCTGGACGTGCCGCTGTATCTGGGCAGCCGCTCCACGTTTGCGCTGGGGCAGTTCGGCGGCCATGCCGGCCGCACGCTGCGCGTGGGCGACATGCTGCCCGTGATCCGCCCCGAGCTGGCGGGCGCCACGGCCGCGCCGCCCGAGACGCTGCCGCACGCCGCGCCCGCGGCGCTGATCCCCGAATACGGCAGCACCTGGGAGATCGGCGTGCTGTACGGCCCGCACGGCGCGCCGGACTTTTTTCAGCCAGAAGCCATCGACGCGTTCTTCGCGGCCGACTGGGAGGTGCACTACAACTCCAACCGCCTGGGCGTGCGGCTGATCGGGCCCAAGCCGACGTGGGCGCGTGAGAACGGCGGCGAGGCGGGCCTGCACCCGTCCAACATCCACGATTGCGAGTATGCGATCGGCAGCATCAACTTCACGGGCGACAGCCCCGTGATCCTGACGCGCGACGGCCCCAGCCTGGGCGGCTTCGTGTGCCCGGTCACCATTGCCCGCGCCGAACTGTGGAAGGTGGGGCAGGTCAAGCCCGGCGACCGCATCCGCTTCGTGCGCATCGACTACCCGCAGGCCGTGGCGCTGGAAGCTGCGCAGGACCGCCGCATTGCCGATCTGGCGCCGGCGGTTCCCGCTGCGACGGAGCCGACGCCCGTGCCCGCGACCGTCTCCGAGACGATCGTGGCCGCGCTGCCCGCAGAAGGATCGCGTCCCTCGGTGTCGTACCGGCAGGCGGGCGACGGCTACCTGCTGCTGGAATACGGCGACAACGTGCTGGACCTGGCGCTGCGCATGCGCATCCACCTGTTGATGGAAGCATTGAACGCGAACCCGGTGGCCGGCGTGCTGGAGCTGTCGCCGGGCGTGCGCTCGCTGCAGATCCGCTACGACAGCCGGGTGATCCTGCAGGGCGCGCTCATCGCCAGGCTGCTGAAGATCGAGGAAGGACTGGCCGACGTCGCGACGCTGAAGGTGCCGACGCGCGTCGTTTACCTGCCCATGGCCTTCGAAGACAGCGCCACGCTGGGCGCGGTGCAGCGCTATCAGGAAACCGTGCGCGCCAGCGCGCCCTGGCTGCCGAACAACGTGGACTTCATCCAGCGCATCAACGGCCTGGATTCACGCGACGAGGTGAGTCGCATCGTGTTCGAGGCCAGCTATCTCATCATGGGCCTGGGCGACGTCTATCTGGGCGCGCCGTGCGCGGTGCCGATCGATCCGCGCCACCGTCTGCTGACGTCCAAGTACAACCCGGCGCGCACCTTCACCGCCGAGGGCACGGTGGGCATCGGCGGCGTCTACATGTGCATCTACGGCATGGATTCGCCCGGCGGCTATCAACTGGTGGGACGCACGCTGCCCATCTGGAACAAGTTCCTGAAGAATCCCGTGTTCCAGGACGGCAAGCCCTGGCTGCTGCGTTTCTTCGATCAGGTGCGGTTCTATCCGGTCACCGAAGCCGAACTGGACGTGCTGCGCGAAGACTTCCGCGAAGGCCGCGCGACGGTCCGCATCGAAGAAGAGATATTCGACTTCGCGGCGCATCAGCGTTTCATGGCCGAGCAGGCGGACAGCATTGCCGCGTTCCAGGCGCGCCAGAAGACGGCCTTCGATGCCGAGGTGGCGCTGTGGAAGAGCGAGGATGTGGCTGCCGACCCCCCCGCCGCGCAGCCCGAGGCCGAGACCGTGCTGCGCGAGGGCGAACGCCTGGTCAGCGCGGACATGTGCGGCAACATCTGGAAGATCCCGGTCCAGGTGGGGCAAAGCGTGTCGGCCGGCGACACGCTGGTGGTGGTCGAGGCCATGAAGATGGAACTGTCCGTCATCGCGCCCGCGTCCGGCACGGTGTCCGCCATCCGGTGCGTGCCCGGCAAGCCCGTCAATGCGGGCGATCCGCTCGTCGTGATCACCGAAGACGCCACGTGCGTCGTGACCGGATGATGCGGTTGGAAGCCGTCCAGGCCGGTCCGGCCATCCGCCAGTCGCCGGCGCTGGCGGGCTCGCTGGCCGATCAGGTCTACCAGCGCATCAAGGACGACCTGTTCGGCTTCCGGATGCTGCCCGGCGAACGCTTCACGGAGGCCGACCTGGTGGCGCGGCTTGGCGTGAGCCGCACGCCGGTGCGGCTGGGCCTGGCGCGGCTGGAACGCGAAGGCTTCGTGCTGGCGCGGCCGCGCAGCGGCTGGCAGGTGCGGCCCTTTGATTTCGAGCGCTTCGAGGCGCTGTACGACGTGCGCGTGGTGCTGGAGCTGGCGGCGGTGGATAAGCTGTGCGCGCGGCAGGACATGGATCGGGCCGGGATGCTGGGCGCGCTGACCGACGTGTGGCTGGTGCCGCCGCCGCAGCGCATCCTGGACGGCCGGCTGGTGGGGCAGCTGGACGAGGCGTTTCATTGCGCGCTGGTCGCCGCGGCCGGCAACCCCGAGATGGCGCAGATCCACCGCGACGTGACGGAAAAGATCCGCATCGTGCGGCGGCTGGATTTCACGAAGGACTTCCGGGTGGATGCCACGTACGACGAACACGCGGCCATCCTGCGTGCGGTGCTGGCGCGCCGCATCGATGAGGCCGCGCGCTTGCTGCGATCCCATATCGACATGAGCAAGGCCGAGGTGCGCAAGATCACGCTGCACATGCTGCACGAGGCGCGTGCCAGCGCCGGTTGACAGGTCGAGGGCAGTTGGCGGGTTTCGGTTCCCAGCCCCTGTCTTCAGCCCTGAAGCTGCCGATAGACTTCCTGCGACACGCGCTGCAACTCATCACGGCTGACCGCGCCGGACAGCGCGTAGCCGAACTCGCCTTCGACCCAATAGAACACGCGGACGGGCCCTTCCTGCGTGAACTGGAAGGCGGTCTGCCCGCCTGCCGCTTCCCGCGTCACATACAACGTCAGGCGCTGCCCATCGGCAGCGCCGTACATGAACTGCGCGACGGGCCCCGCGCCACCCGGCAGGAGGCGTCCGCCGATCAATTCGTAACCCGTTTTCGACAGCGACGGTGCGCGCATCGGCGCGCCCATGCGTTTGGTCAGCCAGGTCACCAGCGCCTTCTCGTTGTCGCCGCTGACTTCAACGGGCCGGCCCATGTCGGGCGCAAACACGGCGTGGGCGATGGCGGCGCGCTGGGCGTAGCCGCCCGCCGCGCGCTCGGGACTGGCGGTGGCCAGCGCGGCTTGCAGATGACGCGCGTCGACGGCGCCGCGCGCGAACCACGCCAGGCTGGCGCTGACCGCGGCAATCGCCACGCTGGCAGCCATCGCGCGCCACGGCCACGTCCGTGCCGGGGCGCGCAGCGGCAGGCGCAACGGCAACGGTTCGTCCAGCACGGGATCCAGCAAGGCATGCAGCGCGCGCCGTTGCGCCTGCCAGTCGTCCACGCGCGTCTGGTCCTGCGGATGCGCGGCCAGAAAGGCGGCCACCTCGGCATGACGCGCGGCGGAGAGCTGGCCGTCCGCGTAGCCATGCAGATCGGCTTCGGTGATCGGCGTACCCGCGGCGGGAACCGGGTGGAGGCGTTTGTCGTTCATGGCATTTCACGCGGGGTGGGAACGGGCCGCAGGCGCGGTGCGGCGTCACGGCCGCGCATCAGTGCGCCGAGCTTCTCGCGGGCGCGCGACAGGCGCGACATGACGGTGCCGATGGGCACCGACAGGATGCGTGCGGTCTCCTGGTAGGAAAGGTCTTCGACCGCAATCAGCAGTAGGACCTCGCACTGCTCGGCCGGCAGGGCCTGCAGGCAGCGGTCCAGGTCGCGCACTTCAAGCTGATCGGTCTGGGTGGCGCGCACCGGCGCGTCGGGCAGGTCGCCCGGTGCCGTCTGGTCGGTACGCCGGCTGGCGGCGCGCACACCGTCGATGAAATGGTTGTGCATGATGCCGAACATCCAGGCGCGCAGTTCGCCGCGCCGCTGCCAGCGTGAATAGCGGCTCCATGCGCGCTCCAGCGTATCCTGAACGAGGTCGTCGGCCCGGTCGGGGTCACCCGTCAGCCCGCGCGCGTAACGCCGCAGGCTGGGGATGCAGGCCAGGATCTGGGCTTCGTCTTCGGCGCGCATGGTCTGATCGGGCAGCTGTCCGGATCAGGGTTTGACGACGTGCCAGATTTCCTTGAAGTTGTCGCCGGTCTTGTCACCCGGCTTGGTGTCCTTGGCGAACAGGTACAGCGGCTTGTTCTTGTAGGCCCATTGCTTGCTGCCGTCGGGGCGGGTGATGACCGTCAGGTCGCCCATCGGCTTGGCGTCGCCGGTGGCCATGGCGGGCGGCCAGGCCTTGGCGCACTGGTCAACGCAGGCGCTCTTGCCCGCGGTGTCCTTGTCGAAGGTGTACAGCGTCATGCCGGCGCTATCGACCAGAATGCCGTTCTGGGTCTTGACGGCCTGGGCGTGGGCGCCGGCCGAGAACAGGGCGGCGCAGGCAAGAGCCAGGGCCGCGGCGGTGTGTTTGCGCATGGTGTGCCTCGTAGAGGGAAAGGATTGGGGGACTGCCCTCTACGGACGCCGGCCGGGGCCGCTTTATTCCAGCGGTCCGGAAAAAAGCTGCCGCGAAGGGTTCAAGCGCCCGGCCGGACCGCGCCGGGGTTATACCGCATTTCATGCTCCAGCTCGGTCTCCTCCACGGAAGTGAAGCCCAGCGCCTCGTACAGCCGCCGGGCGGGATTGCCTTTCAGGACGCTCAGGGTGACTGGCGCGCCTTCCTTGTCCGCCCGGTCCAGCACCTTGGCGAGCAGCCGGCGGCCCAGCCCCTGACCCTGGAAGTCGGGATCGATCTGGATCTGCACGATGCGCCAGCCCGCTGGGTCGCGGTAATGCTTGAACAGGCCCGCAGGACGGCCGGCCAGCCAGACGATCTGGGCGTCGTCAAAGTGGTAGTGGATGCGCGCCAGGTGCTCGGCTTCGTCCACCGGAATGCCGGCACGCTCCAGATACGCCGTCATCGTGCGCTTGCGCAGGGACAGCAGGAACGGCACGTCTTCTTCGGTGGCGGGCTGCAACGCCAGATCGGGGGTGAGGCTCATGTTGCGGTGCGAAGGGAATGGGGGAACGCGGGCGCCGCCGGATGGCGGGCGGGTTGCCTGACGTTATAGATCGGTTGCGGGGTGGGCGCTAGATGGATTGAGAGGCGTTGGAGGCGTACCGTAAACCAGTCCTGGAAACAGACGGCAGCAATGGCCTTTCAAAAAATGAGTAGTAGACTTCACAAATTCAGGCAATCGCATTAATTTGATACGTGTACTTCACATTTTGGAGCTGGGATATGCCCTCGTATTCCACAGATCCCCTGATCAATGCGCTGGTCAAGGCGCGACGCGACCGTAAATACACGCAGGCTCAGCTTGCGGATCTTGCGGGTATCAGTCGTCGTGCATTGGTAGCGATCGAGGGTGGAGGGGATTGCAATGTATCGACGTTGCGCCGCCTTACGCGCGCCCTGGACTTGGAGTTGAGGCTGGTCCCCGCAGAGTATGCGCCGCCCACCCTTGAAGACGTGTATGCCGAAAACGAGGCGGCCTACCGCCGTTTGCGCGAAGGGCATAAATCATGACGCTGGACATCTATGTGCAGGACAAGAAGGTTGGCGTGCTGGACCAGACCGGGATTACCTCCTTCGTGTTTACCTATCTGCCCGATACGCCAAGAGACTTGGCAGTGTCTTTACTGATGCCGCCGCGCACAGAAAGCTGGACCAGCCCATTTCTATTCCCAGTGTTCCAGGTCTCGCTGCCAGAAGGGGCGTTGCGGCAGACACTGGAACGGTTCTTCGCAAAAAACTTCGCCAGCTTTGGCGACATGGAACTGTTGGCAATCGTTGGCGAAAATCTGATCGGTCAGGTTAAAGCCGTGCCCGCGGGCGCGACACCTTCGCGACGAAGCGTCCATGAATCGCTGCAAAGTCTGTTGTCATCGGACCTGAAATCCATCGTGCGCCATTACTTGGGCGAGGATAGTCATGGGCCGGGCGTATCCGGAGGATTCTTGAAATTTCTGGCGCGCAGCCCCGTCAGCGGGGATGGTGTGAAACGCACCATCGCCGTCGACCAGTGGATCGTCAAATTGAACGATCCTGATCGTGCAGACATCGTGCTGATGGAACACTTCGGAATGATGGCGGCGCGAGAGATGGGGCTCAACGTGCCCGACACGCATCTTGCCCCCGATTTCAGCCGGTTGCTTGTCAGACGATTTGATGTCGACGCCACGGGTAGGTCTCTCGGTTTCGAAGATATGTGTGCATTGACCGGCCAGCCGGCGCGGGACAAGTTCAGTGGTTCGGCCGAGCGCATCGTTCGTACCATCCGCGCCTTCTGTCCCGGGATGGCAGGCCAACGAGCCTGCGAACAGTTTTATGCGCAGTATCTGTTGGCCGCAGCCATCAGAAACGGCGATGCGCATCTGAAGAACTTTGGGCTGTTGTACGAGGGCGGGGAGATTCCTGCGCTGGCTCCCGTGTTCGACATGCTGACGATGTCCGTTTACGCGCCCCGCGACAACCAGGGTGATGCCAACGACGGCATGGCACTCACGCTGGGCGGAACGAAGCGCTGGCCCACGGCGGATTCGCTAAAGCGACTGGGGCAAGTGTGTGACGTATCGCCGGGCAGACAGAACCACTGGCGCAAGCATCTCGGAGAGGCGCTGTTGAGGACTGCCGAATCTGCGGTGGCGTTCAAACACGCAAATCAAGGCGAAGCGGTAGGTCGAAACATCGTCAGGATGCTGGAGCTTTGGTCGCACGGGATGAAGCAGGTAGATGCGACGATCGCAAAGAAGCTCAAGCAATCCGCGGAATCGCTCGCCCCTAAGCCTGCGATTTGACCGGCGCAGGCGTCAACATCCCCAACGGCTCCGGCCCGAAATGCCGCAGATTCGGGAACACCGTCCGCAGATCGTCCCGGCTGGCGCCGAACCACGCGCCCAGGTCTGCGCCCAACTGATCCACCGACGTAGTGGGCAGCAGCCGGCCGTTGTCGACGAATCCAGGCCCATTCAGCGCGATTTCCGGATGGGCGCCGTAGCAGCGGCCGCCGTTGACCGCGCCGCCCAGCACGAAGTGATGCGAGCCCCAACCGTGATCCGAGCCGTTGCCGTTGGAGCCCAGCGTGCGGCCGAACTCGGAGGCCGTGAAGGTGGTGACCTGATCGGCTACGCCCATCTCTGCCAGCGCGCTCTGGAACACCGCCAGCGCCTGGCCCATCTCCTTCAGCAGTGCCGGGTGCGTGTCGTTCAGTCCCGTGTGGTTGTCATAGCCGTTCTGCGAAACAAAAAACACCTGACGCCGCGCGCCCAGCGTGTCGCGGGCGGCGATGATGCGCGCCACGATCCGCAGCTGTTGGGCGAGCGGCGTGGAAAAATCCCCCGGCACGGCGACGTCCGCCAAGGCGGCCCGCAGGCGCGTGTCGGCCGAGATGGATTGCGCGGCGATGCGCGACATCTCGCGTTCCATCAGGTGTTCGCGCGGCTCGGTGATCAGGTCTCGCAGCAGCGCGGTGCAGGCGCTGGAACCGTACATGTCGCGATGCAGCAGGTCGATCTGTGTCGAGCCGTTGATGCCCACGCGATAACCGGCCACCTTGCGCCCGGCCAGCAGCACCGTGCTGCCGCCCGCCGTGATGCCGGTGAAGGTGCGCTGCGCGTTGGCGCCCGCGAACAGATCCGTCAGGCGGCCGGCCCAACCCGACGATGCGCCCTCCGGCGCCAATGCCTGCCAGACCGATTGCTGGTCATTGTGCGAGAACAGCTTGGGCGGCAGCGGCACGCGCGCCCCGATGTATTCGGCCTTGGTCGTGGGCACAATCAGCGGTCCCACGTTGAGCAGCGCCGCCATGTCGCCACGTTCGTACAGCGGGGCCAGCGGCGCCAGCGCGGGGGCCAGCGCAAACTGCATGCCGCCCTGCGTGTCGGCCTTGCCGCGCAGCAGGGTGGCGCGCAGCGCGTCGCGGGGCAGCGCGATATCGCTGCGGGCCGTGGAATACGCGCGGTACGACGACGGATCGTACGGGACCAGCGTGTTGTAGGGATCGTTGCCGCCGTACAGGAAGACGCACACGAGCGCCTTGTACGAGGGAGGGGCGGATTGCGCGGCAGCGGCGCCGATGGCGGCCAGGTTCAGCGCCAGCGGGGCGGCCGCGCGGGTCGCGCCCAGCGCAAAGGCGCGCAGCAGGAAGGCACGGCGGTCGAGGTCGCGGCGGTCTGTCATTTCTGCACCAGGTATTCGGGCGTGGCGGCCACCAGCATGATCGCGGCGCGAACCCGGTCGCGCGGGCGGTCCGGCGGCAGCGTGGCCACGGCCTTGGCGATGGACGCCGCCGTGCGTGCGCTGAAGGCATCGCCCGCCAGCAGCAGCACGACGCGCGCCACGAGTGCTTCTGGATCCTTGGCCAGCGTGATCTCGGGCGTATAGCTCGTCTGCAGATCCTCCCAGCCGCGGTCCGCGTAGATCGCCAGGAAGTTCAGGTAGCCCGCAATGCTGGTCTCGTCCGTGATCTGCAGTTCCGGGGCGACCAGATGGCGGCGGGCCAGTTCGGTGACCGGCGGCACGTAACGGGGCCGGAAGAAGTTGAACACCGTGGCCGACCGCATGGGACTCTGCGCCAACCGGATCGTGTTGTCTGTGGTGTCCGGCATGGCCCATTCGCCGTTGGTGGACGTGGCCCCAAATGCCCGGGCCCAGCCCGAAAAGCGCAGGATGGGCTCGCGCACCTTGCCCCAATGGGGCGAAGACAGGTCCGGCTGGCGCGCCTCGGGGTCCAGCAGGATGGCGCGCACCACGGCCTTCAAATTGCCGCGCTGGCCCGTGCCGTCGTTGTTGAACACGGCCGACACGCGCCCCACGTACGCAGGACTGGGATTGCTGGTCACCATGCGCTGGATGAGCTGCATGCCGATGAAAGGCCCGACATTGGGATGGGCGCTGATGACCTCCATGGCGCGCTTGAGCGACAGATGGCCGTCGGTGCCGGGCGGGATGACCGCGCCCAGGAAGCGCTTTTCCGACATCGAGTGCAACGCGTTGTTCAGCGCCATGGGACGGCGGTGAAACTCCACGTTCGTCTCCGGCCCGTTGATGTCCCAGCCCGTGAAGACCTTGGCCAGCCCCTGCACGTCCGCATTGGTGTAGGTTTCGACGGGCGCGCCGTTCACCATCTTCACCGTGCCGTCCTGGTTCAGCACCAGCAGGCCGATGCTGAACAGCTGCATCACCTCGCGCGCATAGTTTTCGTCGGGGTGGCGGCCGGTCTTGGGATCTTCCTTGCGGTTGCCGCGATAGGTCAGCATGCAGCCCATCGACAGGTTCTGCGTCACGGCGGTCAGCAGGTCCTGGTAGTTGCCCAGCGCGTGCTTGGCCAAGAGGTCCATGAAGCCCGCCGCGCCAAAAAGCGGCCACGACGCCGTGATGGACGAAACGCCGACGACGAAGATCTCCGACAGCGAGAACGCAACCCGCGTGCGCACCTGATCGGGCGCACTGATGAATTTGCGCCACAACGTCGATTCCAGCGGCGCGTTGATGCCGTTGCCCTTGAAGGCCTCGGTATTCCGGTTCTTTTGCAGCAGCCAGTCGAAGTGCGTCTGCGACGGCGGCATCGCCAGCTGCGCGTCCAGCCACGCCGCGTAGCCGCCGCGCACGACGGCGTCTATGTCGGCCGGCGTGGGGCCGAACGTCGCCTGCGCCAGAAAGCGCGAGGCCTGGCCGGGATTCAGGGATGCGGACTGCTGCGCAGCCGCTGACGGCGTAGCGGTCATGCGCCGGGCACCTCGTCAAATGCGAAAACCTACGGTACTAAAAGCCCGGCGGGGCCTTCAATACCGTCATTCGGACGAGGGACTACACCAAACGCATGAGATCAGGCGGATATGACGCGTCGCGCGCGCGTCATACCGCGCGGGTCACACGGAGCGCGTGATGCCGCCGTCGATGCGGATGTTCTGGCCGGTGATGTAGGACGACGCGTCGGAGGCCAGGAACGCGATCAGGTCCGCCACTTCCTGCGCCGTGCCGTAGCGGCCCATCGGAATGCGCACGCGGCGGTCTTCCTTTTCGGGCAGGCTGTCGATGAAGCCGGGCAGCACGTTGTTCATGCGCACGTTGTGCTGCGCGTATTCGTCGGTGAACACTTTGGTGAAGGCGGCAAGGCCCGCGCGGAACACGCCCGACGTCGGAAACAGCGCTTCCGGCTCGAAGGTGGCGTAGGTGGAAATGTTGACGATGGCGCCGGACTGCTGCTGCTTCATCACCGGCGCGACCAGGCGGGTGATGCGCACGACGTTCAGCAGGTAGAACTCCATGCCCAGATGCCAGTCGTCGTCGCTGATCTCCAGCAGCGGACCCTTGGGACCGTGGCCGGCGCTGTTGACCACCGCATCGACGCGGCCCCACTTCTGCAGGGTGGCTTCAACCAGGCGGGACAGGTCTTCGGTCGAGCGGTTTGAGCCGGTGACGCCCAGGCCGCCCAGTTCCTGCGCCAGCGCCGCGCCCTTGCCGGACGAGGACAGGATGGCCACGCGGTAGCCGTCCGCCGCCAGCTTGCGCGCCGCCGCCGCACCCATGCCGCTGCCGGCCGCCGTGAGGATCGCCACTTTTTCCGTGCTCATGCTCGCTCCAGTCTGGAATTCGGGAGCGGCCATTGTAGGGGCGGGTGGGCGTGTGGCCCAAGACGCCGGACGCGGACGGCTACGGCTTGGACCCCACGCGCCAGATCACGTTGCCCACGTCGTCCGCCACCAGCAGGCTGCCCTGCGCGTCGATGGCCACGCCTACCGGCCGGCCCTGCGCCTGGCCGGCGTCATTGAGAAATCCGGTCAGCACGTCCAGGGCCGGACCGGCGGGCTGGTTCTGGTCGAAGGGCACGAAGATCACCTTGTAGCCGCTGCGCGGATCGCGGTTCCAAGATCCGTGCTGGCCGACGAACATGCCGTTGACGAAGGGCGCCGGCAGCTTGGCGCCGCCGGACCACGCCAAGCCCAGCGAGGCGGTGTGCGGGCCCAGCGCGTAATCGGGCACGATGGCCTGCGCCACTAGGTCCGGCCGCGGCGGCGTCACACGCGTATCGACGTGCTGGCCGAAATAGCTGTACGGCCAGCCATAGAAGCCGCCGTCGCGCACAGAGGTCATGTAGTCGGGAACAAGGTCGCTGCCCAGTTCATCGCGCTCGTTGACCGCTGTCCACAGTGTCTTGCCGTCCGGCCCCCACGCCATGCCGACCGGATTGCGCAACCCCGTCGCAAAAAGGCGCTTCTGGCCGCTGGCCACGTCCAGCTCCCAGATGGCGGCGCGGCCCTCCTCGATGTCCATGCCGTTTTCGCCCACGTTGCTGTTCGAGCCGACGGACACGTACAGCCGCGACCCGTCCGGGCTGGCGATGAGGTTCTTGGTCCAGTGATGGTTCAGGCCCGCGGGCAGGTCGGTGACCTTCTCGGCGGGGGCGGTGATGTGCGTCTGCCCCGGCGTAAAGGGAAAGCGCACGACTGCATCCGCATTCGCGACATAAAGATGGTTGCCGACGAGCGCCATGCCGAACGGTGAATTCAGGTCTTGCAGCAGGACGGTCCGCGTTTCGGCGACGCCGTCGTGGTCGGCATCGCGCAGCAACGTGATGCGGTTTGCGCTGACGGTCTTGGCGCCGGCCCGCTTCATCACCAACCCCGTGGCCCACGCCTTGATGCCGCCCGGCGCGTCCTCGGGCTTAGGCGGCGCGTTGGTCTCGGCGACCAGCACATCGCCGTTGGGCAGCACGTACAGCCAGCGCGGATGGTCCAGTCCGCTGGCGTAGGCGGTGACGGCAAGGCCGGCGGCGGGCGTCGGCTGCGCGCCGTCCTGCCAGCCCACGGCCTGGGCCGTGTTCACCGTGGGAATGAGCGTGGTGTTGGGCGGCGGCAGTTGGGGATCAGGACCCATGCCCGCTTCGACGGGCAGCTTGGCAACCTCGCCGCAGGCGCTGAGCAGCGTCAACGCCAGGACGGCCGCCGGCAGGATGCGCAGGGTAGGCATGACGCTCGCCTACTTCACCAGCGTGACCGGCACGTGCGCCAACTGCACGACCTGATTGGCGACCGACCCGATCAGGATGTTGGCCAGCTTGCCATTGCCGCGCGTGCCCATGACGATGCGCGCGCAGCCATGGTCCTGCGCATAACCCGCGATTTCCGCCGGGGCGTTGCCAAAGACCACATGACTGACGTAGTCCACGCCGGCCGAATCCAGCTGCTTGCGCGCCTCTTCTGACGCTTCGCGGCCTTCGCGGGCGTAGAAGTCATTGATCATGTCCTGCGTGATCAGGCGCGACACCCCGGCGCGTCCGCGTGGCGGAGTCTGGATGTTGATGAGATGGATGCGCGCCGATTTGGCGCCCTGCGCGAGGCGGCGGGCGTACACGACGGCGCGGTCGGCGTTTTCGGAGCCGTCGACGGGAACAAGGATATTCAGCATCGCAGCTCCTTACTTGACCAGCGTGACCGGCAGTTCGGTCAGGGAAAGCACGCCCGTGGCGACCGACCCCATGAAAAGCGCTGACACGGACCCCAGCCCCCGTGTCCCCATGAAGATCTCGTTTGCGCCGGTTTCTTCGGCCACGCGTACGATCGTCTCGGCGGCCGCGCCGCCCTGGATGTGGGTCTCGAACGGCACGCCGGCCTGCGTCAGCAGTGCGCGCGCGGCCTCAACCGCGGCCTCGCCTTCTTCCTGGTGATAGGCGTCGATCTCTTCCTGCGACAGGCCGCTGCCGAACGCGCCGGCCTTCAAGGGAATCTGGACTGTCAGCAGGTCCACGCGTTCGACGGGATCGTAGCGGCGCGCGTCGAGCAGCGCCTTGACCGCGTTCAGGGCGGGTTCTGAACCATCGACGGGAATCAGGATGCGTTTCATGAGCGTCTCCTTGCGAACCGTAGGGGGGCGTGCGTTCCACTGTATCCCACATTCGCCCCGCCGGCGGCGCCCCGGCGATGCGTCGGATCAAGGGGAGGGCGTTCCCCGCCACGCGTCGGGCACCGTCTCCGCCGTCATTGCAGTGCCCAGCAGCAGGCTCGCCTGGCGCGCCAGCGCGGGCGCTTCGCCGGTGGTCTGCAAGCGCAGTCCGCCCGGACCGCGATCCCTCAGCAGGCCGCGTTCCTGCAGTTGGTGGCGCAGCCAGCGAGCCACCGGCGCGCCCGTTTCCAGCAGCGGAACGCCAGGGCCGGCGGCGTCCTGGATCACGTCGCGCAGAAAGGGAAAGTGCGTGCAGCCCAGCACCAGCACGTCCGCGCCGGCCTCGCGCAATTCGGCCACCGGTGCGCGCACGGCCTCAACGGCCTCGGGGCCCGACAGCACGCCTTGCTCGACCAGCCGGACCCACTGCGGGCAAGGGCGCAGCAGGATGCGCACTTCGGGCGCCTCGCGCTGCACGAGCGCGGCGAACTTGGGGCTGGCCAGCGTCCCCGTCGTGGCAAAGACGCCGACCACACCCGTATGCGTCAGGTGCGCCGCGGGTTTGATGGCGGGTTCGACGCCGATGATGATGAGCTCGGGATGACGCTTGCGCAGCAACGCGATCGCCGCGGCGGTGGCGGTGTTGCAGGCCACCACCATGGCGCGGGCGCCCTGCGACACGAAATAGTCGGCGATGGCGCAGGCGCGGCGCTCGACGAACGCCTGGGTCTTTTCCCCGTAGGGCACATGGGCGGAGTCGGCGACGTAGAGCAGGGACTCGTTGGGCAGCGCGTCGCGGATCGCGCGCAGAACGCTCAGCCCGCCGACGCCGGAGTCGTACACGCCGATGGGGGATTCGGAAAGCATGGAAAGACGTTGGTCTATGCAGGATGCGGTGGCGGCAAGTGTAGCGCCGGGGCCTACTGGCGTTCTGCCGGCGGGGTTCAGCGGCGGGTCCAGCGGCGGGTTTACCGGCGGGTTTACTGGCGGGTTTACTGGCTTTCCGCCGCGGGCGATGCGTCCCGCTGCCGCCGTGCCTCGTCGATCAGCTTGCGCGCGGCGCCCGACAGCGGCGCATCGCGCCAGATCAGATTCAGCGGCGCGCGCAGGGCTTTCGGGTGCGTCACGCTGACGTAAACCACACCTTCGATGTTCACGCGGCGCAGCGACGCCGGCACCAGCGACACGCCCAGCCCCGCGGCAACAAAACTCAGCGTGGACAGCATGCGCGGCGCTTCCTGCGTGACGCGCGGGCTGAAGCCTTCGGCGCTGCAGGCGGCAATGATCGCGTCGTACAGACCCGGGCCGCTGTGACGCCGGTACAGGATCAGCGATTCGTCCGCCAGTTCCGACAGCGCGATGCGCTTGCGCGTGCGGCCCTTGACGGCGGGATGGTCGGCCGGAAAGGCCGCCAGCATGGCCTCTTCAAGCACGGTTTCCATCTGCACGCCCGGGTCGGCGTGCGCGCCGCGGATGAAGGCGACATCGATGCGTCCTTCGGCCACGGCCTCGCGCAGTTCCCCGGTGCTGCTCTCTTCCAGCACCAGATGCACGTGCGGCGCGCTTTCGCGGAAACGGCGGATGACCGACGGCACGAACGGATGAAATGCCGCCGACCCCGTGAACCCCACCGTCAAGCGGCCCGCCTCGCCCTGTGACACCCGCCGCACACCGTCCACGGCCTGGTCCACCATCGCGATGATGTTGCGCGCATCATCCAGCAACGCGCGGCCGCTTTCCGTGAGTTCCATGCCGCGCGGCAATCGGTGGAACAGGGTCACGCCCAGCTCGGCCTCCAGCACCCGGATCTGCTGGCTGAGTGGGGGCTGACGAATGCCCAGCCGGGCGGCGGCCTTGGTCAGGTGGGACTCCTCGGCGACCGCCAGGAAATAACGCAGGAGCCGTAAATCTACGCTTGCCATATGTGTTCGATATGAGATTTAAACTTGTCATATATTAGACATTATTCAAGGCGAAGCGTACGCTGCAAGTTCGTTATCCACCTCTGGCGCGGCCCCCCCGCCAGTTCCCATTGCCGGCCTGGCGCCGGCCACCAAAAAGATGAACGCAGCACTTCCCATTGACGAGGCCGGCGTACGGCCTCCCCCTACTTGCGGCCAGTTGTTCTACGGATTCCTCGTGCTGGGCCTGACCGCCTTTGGCGGCGCCTTGCCCCTGGCCCGTCGCATGGTCGTCGAAAAGCACCGCTGGCTGACCGGCGCCGAATTCACCGAACTGCTGGGCCTGTGCCAGTTCCTGCCGGGCGGCAACATCATCAACCTGTCCGTCGCCCTGGGCATGAAATTCCGCGGTCCGCGCGGCGCCTTCGCCGCGCTGATGGGCCTGATCCTGGCGCCGTCCATCATCGTGATCATGCTGGGCATGGTCTACGACCGGTTCCAGAACGATCCCGACATCCAGCACCTGTTCGCCGGCCTGGCCGCCGCCGCGGCCGGGTTGCTGATCTCGATGGCGGTGAAGATCGGCATGCCGGTCATCAAGCGCCGCGACTGGCTGGCGGGCGTGGTCGCCACCGCCTGTTTCATTGCGATTGCCGTGCTGCGCATTCCGTTGCTGCCCACCATGGCGGTCCTGACGCCGCTCAGCATCCTGATGGTCTGGAGGCAACGTCGATGATTCACACACTGATCGCGCTCGTCCTGATTTTTACCCAGCTGTCCGTGCTGGCCTTCGGCGGCGGCAACACCATCCTGCCCGAGATGCAGCGCCAGGTCGTGGAGGTGCACGGCTGGATGACCGCCGCCGACTTTTCCGCGCTCTTCGCGCTGGGCCAGGCCGCGCCGGGGCCCAATCTGATGGTCGTCACGTTGGTCGGCTGGCACGTCGCGGGGTTGCCGGGCGTGCTTGCCACGACCATCGCCAAGTTTGGCCCGTCGTCGATCATCACCGTCATTGCGCTGGGATTGTGGGAGAAATTCAAGGACCGCCCGTGGCGCGGGGTCATTCAGGCGGGCATCTTCCCGATGACCGTCGGCCTGGTCGCGGCCAGCGCCTCGCTCATCACCGAGGCGTCTGTCCATACGTGGTTGCTGGGCGCCATCGCCGCCATCGTGGCGATCCTGGGCAGCGTCACGCGGATTCACCCGCTGTGGCTGCTTTTCGCGGGCGCGCTGGCCGGTTTGCTTGGTATCAGTTAGCGTAGGGGACTCTTGCGAGCCCAGCGCGCGATACGCGCCACGGGTGCGCACTGCGGACAGGAGCCCGCCATGCAGCCGCTCACAGACGAAAACGCTTCAGACGAAAACGCTTCAGACGAAAACGCTTCAGACGAAAACGCTTTAGATGAAAGCGCCCGGGGCCGCAGCACCCGGGATGACCGCGCCGAGCAAGACACGCCCCGCGATGCCGGCGCCGGCGCGGCGTCGAATGCCGAGCCGCTGCCGTTCTTCGACGCCCATCGCCGGCTGATGCTGTGCGCCGGCCTGCTGCTCGTCGTCGCGGGCGGGTTATACGCCGCCGGCCTGACGCCCAGCCTCGCCCTCCTGCTGGGCTTTGACGCCGGGGCGCTGGTCTTCCTGATCCTGACCGTGCGCGTGTTCGGCCGCACCAGCGCCGCTTCCATGCGCCTGCACGCCCGCCAGCACGATGTGGGCCGCACCGGCGTCCTGTGGAGCAGCGTCGCGCTGTCCTGCATGGTGCTCGTTGCGCTGTGGGTCGAACTGCATGCGCAAAGCAGCGTCGGCGCCCTGGTGGACACGCTGGCCGCCGCTGTGACCATCGTGCTGTCGTGGCTTTACATGAACATGATCTTTGCGCTGCACTATGCCCACGGGTACTACGGCCATAAGAACGCCATGCACAAGGGTCTGGACTTTCCGGGCACGGACGATCCCGACTACTGGGACTTCGCGTATTTCTCGCTGGTGCTGGGCATGACGTTCCAGGTGTCGGACGTGCAGATCGTCAACCGGCGGCTGCGGCGGATGGCGATGACGCATGGCGTCATCGCGTTCTTCTTCAACGTGTTCATCATCGCGATCAGCGTGAACGTGGCGGCGGGGCGGGCGTAGGGGAATTTCGGCGGCGCCCCTCGCGCGGCCTCAGACCGGGATCGGATTGTCGACCAGGCTCTGATTGAACGCATTCACGAACCCATGCTCGTTCGAGCCGGGGTTGTCCCGCAGGTCACGAATGGCGTCGACCAGCACCTCGGGCGCGTCGGTCGCCAGCTTCTGCATTGTCTCGGCGATGAACGCATCCAGCGGCATGGCGCGCGGATCGCCGCTTTTCTTGATGAGGTCCGTGTCGACCCACGGCGGCGCGATTTCCTGGACCGTCACGTTGGTGTCGCGCAGCATGAACCGCTGCGACAACGCGTACGAATGCAGTGCGGCCTTGGATGCGGAATAGACGGCGTTCGAGGCGATCGGGACATAGGCAAGCATCGACGTGTTGTGGATGATCGTCGCGCGCGGTTGCGCCTTCAGATGCTGGATGAGGGCGGACGTGAGGCGGATCGGCCCCAGCAGGTTCGTTTCCAGGATCTGCTGCGACACGGCGTCGTCAACCTGGGACGACGGGTCATCGAACGGCATGATGCCCGCGTTGTTGATCAGCACGTTCAGCGACGGGTACTTGGCGATCAGGGTCTTGGCGACGCGGTCGATGTCCTGAGCGTCCGAGATGTCGAGCTGGATGCCTTCGATGCCCGGATGCGCCGCTGCGATCTCGTCCAGCAGCGCCTGCCGGCGGCCGGCGATGATGACCTTGTTGCCCAGGTCGTGGAAAGCGACGGCCAGCGCGCGGCCGATGCCGGAAGTGCCGCCTGTGATGAAGATGGTGTTTTGGGTCAGTTGCATGTCGGTGCCTCGGTCGGTTGTGAGCGTCTGGGTTCGTTTCAGATCGCGGTGTGGTTACTATGAGGCAGATTGAGTTTGTCTCAAATGTCAATAAAGCGTCGTTTTAGGACACGCTAATTTTTTGTGTACCTCCCCGTCCGTCGTGCTGACGGGATAAATGCTGCGCAAGCAGACCACATCGCGTCCCCCGAGCAATTCATCGGTTGACGAGTACTCGCGGCTCAAATAGCCTTAAAGCGTCATTTCCAGACAAAGGTTTAAACATGCGCCAGATCGGCCTCATTCTCGAAGACGGCTTCCAGGTGATGGGCTTGGCTGCGCTGGCGGCATTCGAATTCGCCAACATCGCCCTGGACCGCGACGGCTACCGCGTCACCATCCTGTCGGAAGGCGGCGGCCTCATCCGGTCCACCATGAACGCCGGCATCGAGACGGTTGCTCTCGGCGTGATGCCTGACACCCTGATCGTGGCGGGCGAACTGATGCCAGGGCCAATCTCGCCCGGCCTGGCCCGCTACGTGGCGCGCGCCGCCACCGAAGCGCGCCGTGTCGCGGGCGTCTGCACGGGCGCGTTCGTCCTCGCGCAGGCCGGCCTGTTGAACGGCCGCACCGCCACGACCCACTGGGCACATGCGCGCAGCCTGCAGGAACGCTTTCCCGAAGTGCGCGTCGACCCTGACCGCATCTTCGTGCGCGACGGCAACATCTGGACGTCAGCTGGCATGTCGGCCGCCATAGACCTGGCGCTTGCCTTGATCGAAGATGACCACGGCGCGGCGCTGGCCCGCGACGTCGCGCGCCGGCTGGTGGTCTATCACCGGCGGCCGGGCGGCCAATCGCAGTTCTCTGCCTTGCTCGAACTGGAACCGCGCTCCGACCGCGTGCAACGGGCGCTGGTCTATGCCAAGGAGCATCTGCGCAACGCGTTGACAGTGGAGGAACTGGCCGAGGCGGCCAGCTTGTCGCCACGCCAGTTCAGCCGGGTGTTCCGTGACGAGACCGGGCATTCCCCCGCCAAGGTGGTGGAACTGCTGCGGCTGGAAGCGGCCCGCGGGATGCTGGAAGAAGGGCGGCATTCCCTGGATATCGTGGCGCGCGATACCGGCTTCGCGGACCGCAATCGCATGCGGCGGGCGTTCCTGCGCGCGTATGGCCAGCCCCCGAGCGAGGTGAGGCGCGGGGTGCAACCTGCCAGCGCATGACGCATCATGCAGAACTGAAACTGACAGCGCGTTGAACGCCGCGCCGCTGTAGCGCATTGTCGCTGACGCCCGGATCGTTGTGATCTAAGATGCGCCATCCGAACGCTGGCGCATGCCTGGCGCGCGGCTCCGGCATATCCGGCGAACCGAGGCAAAGGCCTCGCGCCGATTTGAGGCCGACACCGATCGACATCCACGCTTTCCACGTCTGCCTTGCACTCTCCATCGCCCGCAACGCGTCCTCTCGATTGGCTGAACTTCTTCGTGGCCGATGTGCGCGACGGGCTTGGCCCCTATCTCGCCATCTATCTGCTTGCCGTCCATCATTGGCGCCCTGACAGCATCGGGCTCGTCATGACGATATCCGGGCTGGCGGCGCTGGCGGCCCAGACACCGGCCGGCGCGCTGGTGGACCGCGCCTCCAACAAGCGCGCGTTGCTGATTGCCGCCGCCGTGCTCGTGACGGTGGCGTGCATGGCGGTCCTGGCCAGCCCGAACTTTGTCTGGGTCACGCTGACGCAGGCGGTGGCAGGCGTCGCGTCATCGGTGTTCGCGCCCGCGATTGCGGGCATCACCCTGGGACTGACGACCGCGCACGCCTTCACGGAACGCATCGCGCGCAACGAGTCGTTCAACCACGCGGGCAACGGCTTCGCGGCGCTGCTCGCGGGCGGGCTGGCGTATGTGTGGGGGCCGGTCGCGGTGTTCTACCTGATGGCGGCGATGGCGCTGGCCAGCCTGGCCGCCACGATGCGTCTTCCCGCGCATATCGATCTGGACAAGGCGCGCGGGTTGGAGCCCGGCCACGATGCCGCCGCGCATGCGCAGCCCGTGCCGCTGCGCCAGTTGCTGTCCAACCGGCCGCTCGTGCTGCTGGCGCTGAGCTGCGCGCTGTTCCACCTGGCCAACGCGGCCATGCTGCCGCTGGTCGGGCAGAAGCTTGCCCTGGCGAATCCGGCGCTCGCCACGCCGCTCACGGCGGTCTGCATCGTCGCCGCGCAGTTCGTCATGATTCCCGCCGCCATGGCCGTGGGGCGCTATGCGGACCAGTGGGGGCGCAAACCGCTGCTGCTGTTCGGTTTCCTCATCCTGCCGCTGCGCGGCGTGCTCTACACGTTTTCGGATGACACGGCGTGGCTGGTGGGCGTGCAGTTGCTCGACGGCATCGGCGCGGGCATCTTCGGCGCTGTCCTGCCCCTGATGGTGCTGGACCTGACCCAGGGCAGCGGCCGGTTCAACGCCAGCCTGGGCGCCGTCACCACGGTGTTCGGTATCGGCGCGGCGCTCAGCAACGGGCTCGCCGGCCTGATCGTGCAGCACGCGGGTTACAGTGCAGCGTTTCTGGCGCTGGCAGGCATTGCCGGCCTGGCTTGCATGACCCTGCTGGTGTTGCCGGAAACGCGCGTGGCCGCCCAGGCGACCGCCGCGTCGGCTTCCAATTCCCTTCCTTGATCCTCTTCTGAAAGCATGTCGCTATCCAACGCCGTGATCTGGTTGATTGCCGCCGCGACCACCATGGCCATCCTTTTTCGTCCGTGGCGGCTCCCCGAGTACGTGTGGGCCACCGCCGGCGCGGTCGCGCTGGTGGCGCTGGGGTTGCTGCCGGCCGCCAAGGCGGGCAGCGCCATTCTGGAAGGCACCGACGTCTACCTGTTCCTGATCGGCATGATGCTGGTGGCCGAAGTTGCCCGGCAGGCCGGTCTCTTCGACTGGGTGGCGGTGGCGGCTGCCGATCACGCGGCCAGGTCCGCCCGGCGGCTCTTCGATCTGGTGTTTCTGGTTGGCACGGTGGTCACCGTGCTGCTGTCCAACGATGCAACCGCCGTCGTGCTGACGCCCGCCGTGTATGCGGTGGCGCGCGTCGTTGGCGCGCCGCCGTTGCCGTACCTGTACGTCTGCGCCTTCATCGCCAACGCGGCCAGCTTCGTCCTGCCGATCTCCAATCCGGCCAATCTGGTCGTGTTCGGCGACCGCATGCCCGCGCTGGGGCCATGGCTGGCGCACTTTGCGCTGCCCTCCGTCTTGGCCATCGGCTCCACGTACGTGACGCTTCGGCTGGTGTTTCGCGATGATCTGCGGCAGCCGTTGAAAGCTTCGCCGCCGTTGCCCCCCATGACATGGCCGCTGCGCATGGCCGCGCTGGGCGTGGCCATCACGGCGGGGACGCTACTGATCACGTCGGCGCTCGGCCATCGCCTGGGCTTGCCGACGCTGATCGCCGGCTGCGTGTCCGCGGCGCTGGTGCTGGCGGCGACGCGGTCGGGGCCGCTGCGGCTCATCAAAGGTGTCGCGTGGGGCGTGCTGCCCCTGGTGGCCGGGCTGTTCGTGCTGGTCGAAGGCATGGCCGCCAGCGGCGTGCTGCAGGATCTGGCGGACCTGATGCGCGGCCTGTCCGCGGACGCCGCGCTTTGGGCCGGTGGCGTAGGCGCCGCGCTGTCGGGCAACGTCATCAACAATCTGCCCGCGGGGTTGATGGCGGGCACGCTGGCGCGCATGGCCGACCTGTCCAGCACGGCAAATGCCGCGCTGCTGATCGGTATCGACCTGGGTCCCAATCTGTCGGTCAGCGGCTCGCTCGCCACCTTGCTGTGGCTGCTGGCCGTCCGCCGCGAAGGCATGCACATCAGCGCGCTGAGCTTTCTGCGGCTGGGCGTCTTGGTGATGCCGCCTGCGCTGATTCTGGCGTTGGGCGCGCTGCACGTCTTCAGTTGACGCAGCACGTCTTGAATTGACGCTGCACTTATTGAATTGACGCGGCGCGCGGCGCAGGCCTGGCGATGGCCAGCGCGCCGCGCGCCTTTCAGGCCCCGCGTCAGAACGTGCCGCGGACCGTCAGCGTCGCGTTGCGCGGATCGCCATAGAAGCTGCCCCAGCCCGGCGCGCCGATGGTCTGGTAGTAGGTCTTGTCGAAGATGTTGTTCACGTTCAACGCCGCCGACCAGTTCTTGTTGATCTGGTACGCGACGCGCGCATTCCACACCGCGTAAGACCCCTGTGAGACCCGCACCGAACGCGTTTCCGTGTAGCTGCCCGTCTGGTAGTTCACGCCGCCGCCCAGCGACCATGCCGACAGTTCACCCGGCAGCCGGTAGTCGGACCACAGACGCAGGATGTGCTTGGGCGTGACGGTGCGCGCGAAGTTGGTGTTGGTGACCGAGGTGTCGTCCAGGAACTTCAGCGTGTTGAACGTGTAGCCCGCAAACAGTTGCCAGCCAGGTGCCACTTCGCCGCTGATTTCGGCGTCCAGACCCTGGCTGCGCACCTTGCCGCTCGACAGGTAGCAGATGTCGCCCGTCGAGCACACGCTGGTCAGATCCTCTTGCGCGCGGTTCTTCTGATCGACGCGGAAGAGCGCGATGGACGTGTTCAGGCGCCCATCCATCAGTTCGCCCTTCAGGCCGATCTCGTAGTTCTTGCCCACGATGGGGTCCAGCACCTTGCCCGATGCGTCCACCGCATTCTGCGGTTCGAAGATCTGCGCGTAGCTGACATAACCGGACCACTGTGGATTGAACGCGTAGATCAGGCCGCCATAGGGCGTGACGACGCCGTTGTCCTTGTAGGGATCGACGTACTGCTCGCCGCTGTCGCGGTAGCGGCTGGTGTTCTCGTACCAGCTCACGCGCGCGCCGGCCACCAGCGTCAGCGGGTCGGCCAGGCTGAAGCGGCCGACGCCGTACACGCCGGTCTGCTTCATCTTCACGATGGTCGCGGCGCTGCGGTAGGCGTTCTCGCGCATCCAGTCGTCGGTGGGTTCCGGCACATGGTGATCCGGGTTCCACACGTTCACCGCGCGGTTCAGGCGGTTCAGCGCGAAATCGTTCTTGCTGGTCAGTTCGTTGATGCTGGCGCCGAAGGTCACCGAGTGCTTGCGGCCCAGCGCCTCGAAGGCGCCGTCCACATCCAGGTTCAGCGCCTTGTTGTGCGTGGACATGTCGAACAGGCCTGCGTACAGCATGGGCCCCAAACCGGTCACGGGATTTACGGCGCCTTCCGTGAACGCGTACTTCGAATCGTTGGATTCCTGGGTGGACGTGCCGGTCAGCTTGAGCGACCAGTCCTTGTTGAAGCGATGCGCCAGCTCGGCAAAGACGGTGGTCTGCTTGCCGTTCCAGCGGTTCCAGTCCTGGCCCAGCGATGTTGACCGCTTCAAACCGATGTCGTCGCCGTTGCTGTAGTGCGGCAGGCCGTGGAAGAAGGGCGTGGAGCGGAGTTCCTCGTAGCTGACGCCGCCGGTCAGGGTGGTGTCCGGCGTGAAGTCATAGCTCAGCACGCCGTACAGCACGCCGGTGCGGCTCTTCGCGGTGTCGTAGAAGTATTCGCGGTCGTTGTAGCTGGCCACGCCGCGGGCGCGCAGCGTGCCGGCTTCGTTGAGCGGCGCGCTGGCGTCGATGTCGGCGCGATAGTTGTTCCACGAGCCGCCGCTGGCCAGCATCTGCACCTGGGTTTCGGCCAGCGGGCGCTTGCGCACCAGGTTGACGGCCGCGCTTGGCGAGCCGGCGCCTTGCAGCAGCCCGGTGGCGCCGCGGATGATCTCCACGCGGTCCAGCGTCACGGTTTCGGTGGTGAAGCTGTCGGCCTGGGGATAGTAGAAGGCGCGGTTCACGCCGTCGAACTGGTAGCTGTCCACGCGAAAGCCGCGCGAATACACGTAGCTGCCGCCCATCGGGCTCTTGTAGAGCGTCATGCCGGTGCTGTTGGCCAGCACCTCGTCCAACGTGTTGGCGTTCTGGTCGTCCATGCGCTGGCGGGTCACAACGGTGACCGACTGGGGAATTTCCTTCAGCGTCTGGCGGCCCTTGCCGATGGTGACGACGCGGCTGGTGTAGCTGCCGGTGCCTTCGGTGACGGGATCGTTGGTCATGCCGGTCACCGTCACCGGCGCCAGCGTGGACACGCCCGGCGTGTCCTGCGGGATGCGCCGCAAGTGGTAACCCTCGCCATTGGCGTTGGCGACCGCCTGCAGGCCGGTGCCGGCCAGCAATCGGGACAGGCCCTGTTCCGCGGTGTACCGGCCCGACAAGCCTTGCGTCTGCACGCCGCGCGTCAGGGCGGGCGAGGCCGCCACCGTGACCTTGGCGGCCACGCCGAACTGGCCCAGCGCGACATCCAGCGTGGTGGGCGCGATGGCAAAGGCGACTTCGCCGGACGACGCGGCCTGCGCCCACGACGCGGCGGGGAGGGCGAATGTGGCGGCCGCCGTCAGGGCAAGGTGGACGGCAAGGCGCAAGCGCATGCGCGGAGACGATGACAAGGCGAGGGGAGAAGGGGAATGGCGTCGTGCCATGGCTGGGGGTTCCTGATTCGTCGATTGAAAAGCGCGGCCCGCGGGCGCCTCGGGGCCTTCTCTTGGTCTAACGAACCAGAAATGAAAATCTGCGGCGTTGTTACAAAATGGTCGGAATGCGCCGTGGGTGGGCGGCGAAATCGGGGGGGAAATCGGGCGACGAATCGGCGCGAATCAGCGCCTTCATGCCCGGCCCACGCTGACCCAGTAGCGCGTGCGATAGCGCAGCCTCAGGTCCAATACGCCGGCAAGCACCTCGAGCGCCTTGTCGGTGTCGTCGATCCGGAACGCGCCGGTGACTTCGCGGTGCGCCACGTCGGCGTCGCAGCGCACGATGCCGGTGCGATAGCGGCCCAGCTCGGCCACAAACCGGTCTAGCCGCATGCGGTTTGCAACCAGCATGCCGCCGGTCCAGGCCGGCGCCGTTTCGTTCACCGCGGTCACGGGCGACAGGCTGCGGCGGTCGAACTCGGCCTGCTCGCCCGCATGCACGACCCGGCGCGCCTGCGCTTGCGCGTCCGGCTCCACCTGCACGGCGCCTTCGAACACCGCGACGTGCGTGGCGCCCCGGCTGTCGTCCATCTGGCGCACGGAAAAGCGCGTGCCCAGCGGCGTCAGCAGGCCGTTTGGCGTTCTTACGCCGAAAGGCCGGCCTGCGTCGTCGGTGCCTGTAGCGATCAGGATCTCGCCGCTGCGCAGTTCGATGCGGCGCTGCTGCGCGTCATAGCGCATCGCCACGGCCGAATCGGTGTTCAGGGTCAGCACGGTGCCGTCGGGCAGGTGCACGACGCGCTGCTCGCCCGTCGCGGTGCGATAGACCGTGCTGCCGTCCCACAACCCTTCGCGCGCGCCCATCCAGCCCAGCGCGCCCAGGCCGACGCCGGCCGCCATCCATTTGAGTGCGCCGCGGCGCGAGCGTTGGTCGCAATAGCGCAGGATGGTCTGCCCCGCTGCGGCGGTCGACACGTTGCCGGTGGTGGCAGCCTTCAGATCCTGGCTGATGCCCTGCAGGCGCTGCCAGGCCAGTTCGTGGCGCGCATCTGCTTCGCGCCATTGCGTACAGGCGGCCTGCGTGGCGGCGTCCGGGGCGTCGCCGGCGCGCATCATCCACTGCGCCGCCTGCCGGATGATGTCGGGATGCACCCGCTCGGTGTGCGCGGCGCTCATGCGTACAGCACCGTGTAGCAGTGTTCCCACGCCTTGATCATGTCGCGCTGCACGGCCGCCACCGAAATGCCCAGCTCGCGCGCCACGTCCAGATAGGGCAGGCCTTCCACCTGCGCCAGCACGAAAACCCGGCGCACCCGCGCCGGCAACTGCTCCATCATGCGGCACACTGCATCCAGCGCCTCGACCACCAACGCATGCGTCTCGGGACTGGGCGCCACGTCTTCGCTGCGCGCGGCGAGCGTCTCAAGGTAGGCTTGTTCGATCGCCCGGCGGCGCGATTGGTCGATCAGCAGACGCTTGGCGACCGTGGTCAAAAAGCCGCGCGGCTCGGCAAACGCGGCGCGAGATTCGCTGCGCATGACGCGTTCGAACGTGTCGTGCGCCAGATCGGCGGCATTATCGGCATTGCCGGCAAGCCGGCGGCGCAGCATCTGTACAAGCCAGCCATGGTGCTCGCGGTACAGACTGACGAATTCGGCGGAGGACGCAAAAGGGGCGGGCGGCACGGGTCTGCGGGTCAGATGCTAATGGGAATGATTGCTAATTGTAGCCAATCAGCGGCGCGTGGCTATTTCTTTTCACGCCCGCCCATTCCCGCTGCGCCCAAGCCGCGGTCGCGGCCTTCCGCTATCTGGGGTTGAAAGGGGCGCCCGCCCGGCGTCGAAAGCCCCGCACCCTCAAGCCCTTCAGGCGTCGGCTGCGCCCAATCTCCACAGCGACGTCATTTCCTTCGACCGCGCTGCAAACAACGGATCCGACGCGTCCCGCGCCTTGCCGTGCACCGGCCGCGTATCCAGCTTGTCGATCACGCGCAGCCCGGCGGTTTCGATCATCTCCAGCAACTGCTCGCGCGTGCGCAACCCCAGGTGCTCGGCCAGGTCCGAAAGAATCAACCAGCCTTCGCCATTCGGCGTCAGATGGTCTTTCAATCCATTCAGGAACCCGCGCAGCATGCGGCTGTCCGGGTCGTACACGGCATGTTCCAGCGGCGAGCTGGGCCGCGCGGGCAGCCACGGCGGGTTGCAGACGATCAGCGACACGCGGCCTTCGGGGAACAGGTCGGTCTGTTCGACCTCGACCTGTCCCGACATGCCCAGACGTTCCAGGTTCTCGTGCGCGCAGGCGATGGCGCGGGCATCCGTGTCAGTGGCGATGACGCGCTTGCCGCCACGGCGGGCAATGACTGCGGCCAGAACACCGGTGCCCGTGCCGATATCAAACGCCACGCTGCCGCGCGGCATGGGGGTGTTGGCGACCAGGTCCACATATTCGCCGCGCACGGGCGAGAACACGCCGTAGTGCGGGTGGATGCGGTTGTTCAGCGCGGCAATCTCCACGCCCTTCCTGCGCCATTCATAGGCGCCGATCAGGCCCAGCAGTTCGCGCAGCGACGCCACGAATGGCGTATCGCCCGGCACGTTCGCGGCTTCGCAGGCCGGATGCGCGTCGGGCGCGCGGCGCAGGGGGATGGTGTGGCCGGCATCGAAGGGAATCAGCAGCATGCCCAGGATGCGGGCGCGCTGCGACTGGACCTGCCGATGCTGGTTGAAGGCTTCGAGCTGGGTTTCGACCGGCTTGCGCGGGCGCTTGTCGACGCGGCGCGTGATGGCCTGCAACAGCTGGCGCGCGTTCTGGAAGTCGCCGCGCCACAGCAGGCCGACACCTTCGCAGGCGTGGCGGTAGGCCATGTCGGCGGTCAGCGTGTCGTCGGCGACGATGACGCGCTTGGGTGGCGTGGCGCCGGTTTCCGAGTGCCAGCGGGCCGAGCGGGCGACGCCGTTTTCTTCCCAATGCAGTTCAGGCGCGTTCAAGAGGTCGCTCCGGTGGGGAAAAGGGGGAAGGGCAGGATCATGGGAAATGGCACATAAAAGATAAGGGCGCGGGCTGCCAATGTAGCAGCTTCGCGCCCTGGAACTGCCGCGCGGCGCATGCGGCGCCGCGACAGGATGGGGTCAATGGAACAGGACGACGGCCTTTTGCAGCGTGATCCAGATGCCCCAGGCCAGCGGGATGCCGACGCACGCCCATGCAAAGGCGATCAGCGCGGGCGGGGTGCGGAAGCTGGACTTGCCCACGCCGTGGGTTTCGGCGGCGACGGCGCGTTCGTGCGCCAGCGCCTTTTCCTTGGCCAGTTCCTCGTCGGTCATGAAGTACTTGGCGTTGACCGGGCGGATGGCCAGGTTGCACAAAAAGCCCACGACCAGCATGCCGGCCAGGATGTACATGGTGATGTCGTACACCTGGGCGCGCGGCACGCCGATGGACAACTGGTATTCGCGGATGTAGTTGACGAGAACCGGGCCGAAGATGCCCGCCGCCGACCACGCGGTCAGCAGCCGGCCGTGGATGGCGCCCACCATCTGGGTGCCGAACAGGTCGGCCAGGTACGCCGGCACCGTAGCAAAGCCGCCGCCGTACATCGACAGGATGACGCAGAACGCCGCCACGAAGAGCGCCAGGGCGCCGATGTGCGCGGTCCAGGGGATGGCGGCGTACAAAAAGAAGCCCAGCACGAAGAAGACGAAGTACGTCATTTTGCGGCCCAGCTTGTCCGACAGGCTGGCCCAGAAGAAGCGGCCGCCGATGTTGAAGAGGCTGAGCAGGCCCGTGAAACCGGCGGCAATGGCGGCGATGGCCGCGAGCTGGTCCTTGTCGAGCTGGCCAAAACCCAGTTCAGGCTTGTCGATCAGTCCGCCGCCGAAGACTTCTTGCAGCAGCGGCGACGCCATCCCGAGAATGCCGATGCCCGCGGTGACGTTCAGGCACAGCGCCCACCAGACCAGCCAGAACTGCGGCACGCCCCACACGCGCTTCACGTGGACGTGGCGCTGCGTGATCATCACGTTATTGACCTGCTTGGCGGGCGGCGTCCAGCCCGCGGGTTTCCAGCCCGTGGGCGGCACGCGGTAGCCCAGGGCGCCCGACATCATGAAGATGAAGTACACCAGCGCCATGGTCAGAAAGGTCTGCCAGACGCCCGGCGAGGTCGGCGTGGCGAAGTGTCGCATCAGCAGGTCGGCCAGCGGCGCGCCGATCATGGCGCCGCCGCCAAAGCCCATGATGGCCATGCCGGTCGCCATGCCGCGGCGGTCCGGGAACCACTTGATCAGCGTGCTCACCGGCGAGATATACCCCAGCCCCAGCCCGATGCCCCCGATCACGCCCGACCCCAGCCACAGCATCCACATCTGGTGCAGGTAGATGCCGATGGCCGAAATGACCAGGCCGCCGCACCAGCACAGCGCCGACACGACGCCTGCCTTGCGCGGGCCCGCGCGTTCCAGCCAGCCGCCCCAGAGCGCGGCCGAACACCCCAGCAGCACGAAGAACAGGGTGTACATCCACCCCATCGTCGAGATCTTCCAGTCACAGCTCGTGGTGAAGAGCTCGGCCACGAGGCTCATGTCCGGCGGGCAGGCCAGTGGTTTCGCGCCGCCCACCACCTTGGACAACGGCAGCCAGAACACGGAAAAGCCGTAGGCCATGCCGATGCACAGGTGGATGGCCAGGGCGGCCGGCGGCACCAGCCAGCGCGAGAAGCCCGGCCCCGCGATGGTGCGTTCTTTGTCGAAAAAACCCGGCCTTGAGCCGGGCAGGTCCAGGGTGGCGCTACTTTCCATGATGTCTCCTCAGGGGTGCGGCTTTATAGCGTGCGTAGCCCGGAAAAGCCCGGTGACGCCGCCTCTTTTATGGATCTGTTGCTGTCCTGCCACTTCGGGGCGGGCCGTCATGCGGCGGCCCGGGTGCGCTATGCGACGCGCGCAAGCGGGGTGAGACGCTCGCGATGCTGGGTGACCGCCTGCAGCACCAGCGGATGCAGCTGTTCTTCGCCGGCGTCGCCGTCGGGGCTGCGCGCCAGGAAGTCCAGCAACTCGTTCCGCATGCGCGGTTCCCAGAATTTCTGGATGTGATTGGTGACGCCTTCCAGCGCCTCGGGCCGGTCCGGCATGGCGTCGAAGAACTGGCCGATGCGGTTGGCCATGCGGATCAGGTTGACGATTTCCATGCTGTCTGGCGTCCGGTTCAGGTAAGAATGCGTTCGGGGTGGGTGTAGATGGCGGCGTCGCCATCGCGCGTGAAGCCCAAGAGCGTCACGTTGGCGTCAGTGGCCAGGCGGATGGCCAGGGCGGTGGGGGCGGAGACCGAGGCCAGCACGGCGACGCCGGCGGATGCCGTCTTTTGCACCATCTCGAAGCTGGCCCGGCTGGACACCACGACGATGCCGTCGCTGCCATTGACCGCCTGGCGCGCCAACGCACCGGCCAGCTTGTCCAGCGCGTTGTGGCGGCCCACGTCTTCGCGTACAAAAGCGACGGCGCCATCGGCGCCCGCCCAGCCCGCCGCGTGCGTGGCGCCGGTGATGTCGTGCAGCGTCTGGCGCGCGCGCATGTCGCGCATGGCGGCCAGCACGGCCTCGATGCGCACGGGTGCGCCGTTGGTCACCGGGGCCACCGGCCGCAGCACTTCGGGCAGGGTTTCGACACCGCACAGGCCGCAGCCGGTGCGTCCGGCCATGGCGCGGCGCCGCGTCTTCAGCTGCATTTCACAGGCGGACGAGATCTCCAGCTGAACGACGATGCCGCCGCATTGCGGCAGCAGGTCGATGCCGCGCACGTCGCTGACGCTGCCGATGATGCCTTCGGACAGCGAGAACCCCACGGCAAAGTCTTCCAGGTCCGCCGGCGTGGCCAGCATGGTGGCGTGACTGATGCCGTTGTATTCCAGCGCCACCGGCGTTTCCTCGGCGACGTAGTCAGTCTCGGCGTCGGGGGCGATGGCCCCCGACCGCACGCGGATGACCTGGGTCGGCGTGCAGTCGGGGCGGGCGGTGGTCGGCGTAGGCATGGGATCCCTGGCGTGCTGGCTGTCGGTTACTTCCCGGTCAGCGCCGCCTCGGACTCGCGCGAGCGTTCGCGCAGGAGCTTTTGCTGGATATCCGCAAATCGCGACCATTGCCGCTGCCATTCCGACGGCTGCGACACGCGCGTCACCTGCACGGCCGTGACCTTGTACTCGGGGCAGTTGGTCGCCCAGTCGGAGCTGTCGGTGGTGACGACGTTGGCGCCGGACTCGGGAAAGTGGAACGTGGTGTATACCACGCCCGGCTGCACGCGGTCGGTCAGCGTGGCGCGCAGCACGGTTTCACCCGCGCGGCTCTGGATGCCGACCCAGTCGCCCTCGGCCACGCCCCGGTCCTCGGCGTCCTGCGGATGGATTTCCAGCACGTCCTCGCCGTGCCACATGACATTGGGCGTGCGGCGGGTCTGCGCGCCCACGTTGTACTGCGACAGGATGCGGCCGGTGGTCAACAGCAGCGGGAAGCGGCGCGTGCTGCGTTCATCGGTGGGCACGTACTTGGTGATCATGAAGCGGCCCTTGCCGCGCACGAACTGGTCGATGTGCATGATCGGCGTGCCGTCCGGCGCGTCGTCGTTGCACGGCCATTGCAGGCTGCCCAGCTTGTCGAGCTTGTCGTATGTGACGCCGGCAAACGTGGGCGTCAGCCGCGCGATCTCTTCCATGATCTCGCGCGGGTGCTGGTAGTTCATGGGGTAGCCCAGCGCGTTGGACAGCGCCACGGTCACTTCCCAGTCGGACTTGCCGTTCTTGGGTTCCATCACCTTGCGCACCCGGGAAATGCGGCGCTCGGCATTGGTGAAGGTGCCGTCCTTTTCCAGGAACGAGGAACCCGGCAGGAAGACGTGCGCGTACTTCGCGGTCTCGTTCAGGAACAGGTCCTGCACGACGATGCATTCCATCGCCGCCAGCGACGCCGCCACGTGCTGCGTGTTGGGATCGGACTGCACGATGTCCTCGCCCTGGCAGTACAGACCCTTGAACGACCCGCCCAGCGCGGCCTCGAACATGTTGGGGATGCGCAGGCCGGGCTCGGGCTGCAGCGTGACGCCCCAGTCCTTTTCGAATTGCGCGCGCACGGTGTTGTCGGAGATGTGGCGGTAGCCGGGCAGTTCGTGCGGGAACGAGCCCATGTCGCACGAGCCCTGCACGTTGTTCTGGCCGCGCAGCGGATTGACGCCCACGCCCTCGCGGCCGATGTTGCCGGTGGCCATCGCCAGGTTGGCGATCGCCATGACGGTGGTCGAACCCTGGCTGTGCTCGGTGACGCCCAGGCCGTAATAGATGGAGCCGTTGCCGCCCGTGGCAAACAGGCGCGCCGCGCCGCGCACCGCCTGCGCCGGCACGCCGGTGATTTCTTCCATGGCTTCCGGCGAGTTCTCGGGCAGCGAGACGAAATCGCGCCATTCCCGGAATGCCTTTTCCTCGCAGCGCTCGGCGACAAAGTCTTCGGCGATCAGCCCCTCGGTGGCAATGACGTGCGCCAGCGAGGACAGCAGCGCGGTGTTGGTGCCGGGCCGCACCTGCAGGTGGAAGTCGGCCTTGATGTGCGGCGAGCTGACGAGCTCGATGCGGCGCGGATCGATGACGATGAGCCGCGCGCCTTCGCGCAGCCGCCGCTTCAGGCGCGAGGCGAACACCGGGTGCCCGCTGCTGGGGTTGGCGCCCATGACGATGACCACGTCGGTATGCATGACGGAGTCAAAGGTCTGCGTGCCCGCCGATTCGCCCAGCGTCTGCTTCAGGCCGTAGCCGGTGGGCGAATGGCAAACGCGCGCGCAGGTGTCGACGTTGTTGGTGCCGAAGGCGGCGCGCACCAGCTTTTGCACCAGCCACGTTTCTTCGTTGGTGCAGCGCGAGGACGTGATGCCGCCCACCGCGTCGCGTCCGTACTGGCTCTGGATGCGGCGGAACTCCGAGGCCGCGTAGTTGATGGCTTCGTCCCAGGACACTTCCTTCCAGGAATCCGTGATGTGCTTGCGGATCATGGGCTTGAGCACGCGTTCCTTGTGCGTGGCGTAGCCCCAGGCGAAGCGCCCCTTCACGCAGGAATGGCCGCGGTTGGCCTGGCCGTCCTTCCAGGGGACCATGCGCACGACTTCCTGGCCCTTCATTTCGGCCTTGAAGCCGCAGCCCACGCCGCAGTAGGCGCAGGTGGTGACGACCGAGTGCTCGGCCTGGCCCATCATGATGACGGTCTTTTCCTGCAGGGTGGACGTGGGGCAGGCCTGCACGCAGGCGCCGCAGGACACGCATTCGCTATCGAGGAAGGGCTGGTCCTGCCCGGCCGACACATGCGAATCGAACCCCTTGCCGGAGATCGTCAGCGCGAAGGTGCCTTGCGTTTCTTCGCAGGCGCGCACGCAGCGGTTGCAGACGATGCATTTGGACGCGTCGAAGGTGAAGTACGGATTGGATTCGTCTTTTTCGGCCTTCAGGTGGTTGGCGCCCTCGTAACCGTAGCGCACGTTGCGCAGGCCCACCACGCCCGCCATGTCCTGCAGTTCGCAGTCGCCGTTGGCCGGACAGGTCAGGCAGTCGAGCGGATGGTCCGAAATGTACAGTTCCATCACGCCGCGCCGCAGGTCGTGCAGCTTGGGGGTTTCGGTAAAGACCACCATGCCGTTCTCGGCGGGCGTCGTACAGGACGCCGGATAGCCGCGGCGGCCTTCGATCTGCACCAGGCACAGGCGGCAGGAGCCGAAGGGTTCCAGGCTGTCGGTGGCGCAGAGCTTGGGAATGTTGATGCCCGCATCCGCGGCCGCGCGCATCAGCGACGTGCCTTCGGGGACGGTGATCTCCTGGCCGTCGATGGTCAGGGTGACGGTCTTTTCGGACACGCGCGCCGGCGTGCCCATGTCGCGATCGCGCTTGATGACGGTTTCTAGCATGGCGGTCTCGGGTTCAGGCCGCGTGGGCGGCAGACTGGGAGGACTCGATGCCGAAGTCCTGCGGAAAATGGTTCAGCGCGGACAGCACCGGGTAGGGCGCCATGCCCCCCAGCGCGCACAGCGAACCGCCAAGCATCGTGTCGCAGAGGTCGCGCAGCAGATGCACCTGCTGCTCGCGCTGGTCGCGGCTTTGACCGCCAGCGGCGATCTTGTCGATGGTTTCCATGCCGCGCGTCGAACCGATGCGACAGGGCGTGCACTTGCCACAGGACTCGATGGCGCAGAACTCCATGGCGTAGCGCGCCATGCGCGCCATGTCCACGGTGTCGTCGAAGGCGACGAGGCCGCCGTGGCCGATCATGGCCGAGATCTGGATATAGGCTTCGTAGTCCAGCGGCACGTCCCATTGCGATTCGGGCAGATAGGCGCCCAGCGGACCGCCCACCTGCACCGCGCGCAGCGGCCTGCCGGACGCGCTGCCGCCGCCGAATTCATACAACAGATCGCGCAGGCTCAAACCAAAGGCCTTTTCCACCAGCCCGCCGTGCTTGAGGTTGCCCGCCAACTGGAACGGCAGCGTGCCGTGCGAACGGCCCACGCCATAGTCGCGGTAGTACGCCGCGCCTTTGGCCAGGATGATCGGCACGGTGGCCAGGGAAATCACGTTGTTGATGACGGTGGGCTTGCCGAACAGACCGGAAATGGCCGGTAGCGGCGGTTTGGCTCGCACCACGCCGCGCTTGCCTTCCAGGCTTTCCAGCAGTGAGGTTTCTTCGCCGCAGATGTAGGCGCCGGCGCCCTTGCGCACCTCCAGATCGAAGCGGCGGCCGCTGCCGTGCACGTCGTCGCCCAGCCAGCCGACGCTGCGGGCGCGCGCGATGGCGGCTTCGAGCGTGGCGATGGCGTGCGGGTATTCGGACCGGACGTAGATGTAGCCGTAGGTCGCACCCACCGCCAGCCCGGCGATGGTCATGCCTTCGATCAGGACGTACGGATCGCCTTCCATCAGCAGGCGGTCGGCAAACGTGCCCGAGTCGCCTTCGTCGGCGTTGCAGACGATGTACTTGGTGTCGCCGGGCGTGCCCGCCACGGTCTTCCATTTGATGCCGGTGGGGAACGCCGCGCCGCCGCGGCCGCGCAGACCGGATTCGACCATTTCGTCGACGATCTGGGCGGGCGCCATGGCCAGCGCGCGCTTCAGGCCTTGCAGCCCGCCATGCGCGGCGTAGTCCTGCAACGACAGCGGATCGATCACGCCGACGCGGGCGAACGTCAGGCGCTCTTGATGCTTGAGGTAGGGAATTTCCTCGGTCAATCCCAGGTGCAGCGCGTGGTCGCCGCCCGTGAGCCAGCCGGCGTCGAACAGCGAGGCCACGTCTTCCGGCTGCACCGGGCCGTAGGCGACGCGGCCTTGCGGCGTGGCGATTTCGACCAGAGGTTCCAGCCACAGCAGACCGCGCGAGCCGTTGCGCACCACCTGCACGGACAGGCCGCGCTGGTCGGCCATGCGTTCGATGTCGCGGGCCACGGTGTCGGCGTCCATGGCCAGCGCCGCGGCGTCGCGCGGCACGTAGATGACGACGGGGGCGCTCATGGCGTGTCCTCCAGCGTGCGGGCCAGCAGGCGATCAAGCTTGGCTTCGGTGACGCGGGCGTGGGGCTGGCCGTCGATCATGACGGCGGGCGACTGCGCGCACAGGCCCAGGCAATACACCGGCTCCAGCGTGAAGTTGCCGTCCGGCGTGCTGCCGTGGAAGTCACAGCCCAGCGTGGTGCGCGCGTGGGCGGCCAGGCGTTCGCCGCCCATGGACTGGCAGGCTTCGGCGCGGCAGACCTCGAGCGTGTGGCGCGCAGCCGGCTCGGTGCGGAAATGGGGATAGAACGTGATGACGCCGTGGACTTCGGCGCGGGAGAGGTTCAGGGCCTCGGCGATGGTTTGCACCGCCTCGGCCGGAATACAGCCCAGTTCGTGCTGGACCGCGTGCAGCACCGGGAGCAGCGGGCCGGGCTGGTCTTGCAGCCGGGCAAGGATGCGGGCCGTGGCCGCGATGGCCGGGGTGGTGGATGCCTGGGCGGCGTCCAGGGCCAGCTTGCCGCCCCGGGCCCCACCGCTGGATGCCAGATCGGATTTTGCCTCGCGCAGGTGCACGTCGGTCTCCTCCTGTGTTGCGTGACCCCGTCAACGGGGGCTTATGTGGCGGTCGGATGAGGGCAAATTAATATGTTTAAAAAAACATATAAAACATCCATCCGCCGCGTTATTTGTGTACTCTAACGAGGTACTTGAACGCCTTCAATAAGAAATAAATGACATATAAGTTCCGAATCGGCCTGCGGCCGCAATGGACATTGGGCGGAGACGACGAGGCGACCCCCGTGCCGTTGCAGGACATGCTTGCGCTGCTGGCGGCCATCGACGCCACTGGCAACATCGCCGGCGCCTGTCGCGCGTGCGGGCTGTCGTACCGGCACGCCTGGGGCGTGTTGCGGCGCTTCGAGACGCTCTTTGGCACGCAACTTCTCATCACCAATCGCCGCCAGGGCACGCAGTTGTCGCCGTTTGCGGAGCGCCTGCTGTGGGCGAACCGGCGGATCGAGGCGCGGCTGATGCCCACGCTGGACAGCATGGCGTCCGAACTGCAAGAGGAACTTGAACGCCTGCTGCCCGAAAGCGGTCCTCACCTGCGCCTGCATGCCAGCCACGGCTTTGCGGTGGAATCGCTGATGCAGCACATGAGCGCCCGCACGCCCGGGCTGGAACTGCGCTATCGCACTGCGATCGAGGCGCTGGCGTCGCTGGAACGGCACGAGTGCGATCTTGCGGGTTTCCAGGTGCCGCTGGGCGATTTCGAATCCCCCATCATGGAGCGCTACGCGCAGTGGCTGCATGCGGACGATTACATGCTGATCCATCTGGCCGTGCGCAACACGGGGCTGTTCGTCACCGCCGGCAATCCCAAGCAGATCCGCGGCATGGCGGACCTGGCGCGCCGCGACGTGCGCTTCGTAAACCGGCAGATCGGTTCCAGCACGCGCTATCTGGTCGGCCTGATGTTGCAGCGCGCCGGCGTATCGATCGGCGAAGTGCAGGGCTACGAAACCAACGAATTCACCCACATGGCGATCGCCGCGCACATTGCCAGCGGCATGGCCGACACCGGGGTCGGCGTGGAGACGGCGGCGTGCCGATTCGGACTGGACTTCATCCCCTTGGTGCGCGAGCGGTATTTCTTCGCCATCCGCAAGGCGTCGTTGGACACGCCGGCCATGCAGGATCTGCTATCCATCATGCGCGGGCCGGACTATGTCGGTTACGTGGGCCAGCTCGTCGGCTACGACGCCCGCGATACCGGCCGGCTGCAGACCCTGGACGAGGCGTTCCCCCGTGAACGCGCGCCGCGATCCGCCGGGATATGATGTGCCAATGAGCAAAGTGATTTTCCTTGCCGATCACCGCGGCGCGCCGCTTTCCGTGCCGCCCGGGGAACTGCCGCCGCCCGGACAGCCCGCGCTGGACCAGCGCGCGCGTCCGCTGCGCGACCTGCGCATTTCCGTCACCGACCGCTGCAACTTCCGCTGCACCTACTGCATGCCGCGCGAGGTCTTCGACAGCAGCTACAGCTTCATGCCGCATTCGGCGCTGCTGTCATTCGAGGAAATCAGCCGGCTGGCCGGCATCTTCACGCAGTTGGGCGTCGAAAAAATCCGCCTGACCGGCGGCGAGCCGCTGCTGCGCAAGCACATCGAAAACCTGGTCGGCATGCTGGCCGACCTGCGCACGCCGCAGGGCCGGCCGCTGGACCTGACGCTCACCACCAACGGCAGCGTCCTCGCGCGCAAGGCCGCCGCACTGAAAAGCGCCGGGCTCACCCGCGTGACGGTCAGCCTGGATGCGCTGGATGCGGCCATGTTCCAGGGCATGAGCGACAGCGGCTTCACGCCGGACGACGTGCTGCGCGGCATCGATGCCGCGGCAGAGGCGGGCCTCGCGCCCGTCAAGGTCAACATGGTGGTGCGCAAAGGGCTGAACGACGGGCAGATCCTGCCCATGGCCGAGCGCTTCCGCCACAGCGGCCACATCCTGCGCTTCATCGAATACATGGACGTGGGCAACAGCAACGGCTGGAACCTCGACGAAGTGGTGCCGTCGCGCGAAGTCCTGGACCGCATCGGCGCGGTCTATCCGCTGGAACCCGTGGAATCCGTCGAAATGGGCCGCGTGGCCGAACGCTGGCGCTACGTGGATGGTGGCGGCGAGGTCGGCGTCATCTCCAGCGTCACGCACGCCTTCTGCGGCGGCTGTACGCGGGCCCGCCTGTCACCCGAAGGCAAGCTCTACATGTGCCTCTTCGCCCATGAAGGCCACGATCTGCGCGCCCCGTTACGCGACGGCGCGACGGACGAGGAAATGGCGCGCATCCTGGCGGGCATCTGGTCCGCGCGCGGCGACAACTATTCCGAACTGCGCGGCCAGAACATGGCTGACCCGTCGCGCAAGATCGAGATGAGCTACATCGGTGGCTGAATCGTCAATGGCGCGTGACGACGTGGCTGGATTGATCCTTGCCGGCGGCCAGGGCTCCCGCATGAATGGGCAGGACAAGGGACTGATCATTTTGCGCGGCGAACCGATGGTGGCGCACGTGGCGCGTTGTCTGGCGCCGCAGGTCGGACGCTTGATCATCAGCGCAAACCGGCATGCCGCGGTGTATGCGCAATACGGCGAGGTGGTGGCGGACGGTGCGCCAGAACTGGGAGACTGGCAAGGGCCGTTGATGGGCATCGCGGCGGCGCTGTCGGCGGTTTCCGTGCAAGATATCGCCGCGCCGCAGTGGCTGGTCGTCTCGCCGTGCGACACCCCTTTCGTGCCCGCCGGTCTGGCACAGCGCCTGATCGGCGCGGCACTCGCCGCAGATGCGTCAATGGCCTATGCCGTCGCCCACGGCCAGCGGCATTCCGCCTGCATGGCGCTTCGCACGGCGCTGCTACCTGAATTGCTGGCCTACCTGCGCGGTGGTGACCGCAAGGTCGGGTTGTGGCAGGCGAGGGCGGGCGCGGTCGAAGCGAATTTCGACGACGCGCCGCCGCATGCCTTCATGAACGTCAACACGCCAGAAGATCTGGCGCTGGCGGAACGCTACGCCAGCCAGTGACGCAGGTCGTAGTACGAGACCGTGTCCCTGTCCTGCACCAGCACATCCGCCGGCAGGCGCGCCAAGCCAGTGGACCACGGCAATGAGCTGATCACGCCCGACCCCTGATGGCCGTAAGGCACGAGCTCGCTGCCGCCTTCGTCCGCCACGCGGCACTGCACGCGCAGGAATTCCTCGCGGCCATCCTGGCGCGGCTGCGCGGTGCGCAGCGGCAGTTGGCTGACCGGCGGGAAAATTTCTTCGCGGCCCTGCATGCGGCGCATCAGCGGCGTCACCAGCGTGGCAAAGACGGCATAGGCCGACACCGGATTGCCCGGCAGGCTGACCACGGGCTTGCCGTCGATCTGCGCCAGCGCCACCGGCTTGCCGGGCTTCATGCGCACCTTCCACAGCGACAGCTCGCCGCCCAGCGCGGCCAGCGCCGGCTTGACCAGATCGCGCTCGCCGACCGACACGCCGCCCACGCTCAGCACCAGATCGCAATCGGCCAGCAGCGTCTTGAAGGCGGCCAGCAGGTCGGCCTCGGTATCGCGTGCATGCAGCACGTGGACGGGCAGGGCGCTCATGCCGCGCACCATCGCCGCCAGCATGGGGCCGTTGGAGTTGTAGATCTGTTCCGTGGCGCGCGGCTGGCCCGGCAGGACCAGTTCGTCGCCCGTTGTCAGGATGCCGACGCGCAACTGGCCGTAAACGGGCACTGTGGCCATGCCTTGCGAGGCCAGCAGGGCAACGTGCGCGGCCTGCAGCAGCGTACCCGCCGGCAGCAGCGCGGCGCCTGCCATCGTGTCTTCGCCGCGGCGGCGGATGTGCTGGCCCGGGCGCGGCTCGCGCGAAATCTGCACGTGGCTGTCGGCTTCGGTCGTGTCTTCCTGCATGACGACCACATCGGCGCCCGCGGGAATCACGCTGCCGGTGAACAGGCGAATGGCTTGGCCGGGTTTGAGCGGCTCGGGCACGTCGCCGGCGTAGCAGCGCTGCTGGATCGGCAGTCGCGCTTCCGGACTCCAGTCGGCCAAGCGCAGCGCGTAGCCGTCCATGGCGCTGTTGTCGGCCGGCGGAATGTCCACCGTGGCGTCAAGATGGGTGGCGAGCACCCGGCCGCTGGCATTCGCCAGGTCGACGTGCTCGGTGCGTTGGAGGGGGGCGGCGGCGTTGGCCAGCAGGGTCTGAGCTTGATCGAAATCCAGCATGGGTGTCAGGCTTCTTCTTCGTGATTCTTGAATTGCGAGGCGAAATTGCAGGGGCGGTGGCCACTGTCGAGCTGCTCGCGCAGGATCTTTGTCCAGGCGATCTCGCAGGCGTTGTTCGAGCCGGGCAGGCAGAAGATCAGTGTCTGGTTGGCCGACCCCGCGAACGCGCGCGACTGGATCGTGGAGCTGCCGATCTCGGTGTAGGAGATCTGGCGGAAGAGTTCGCCGAAACCTGAAATCTCGCGGTCCAGCAGCGGCAGGATGGCCTGCGGCGTGTGATCGCGATGCGAGAAGCCCGTGCCGCCGGTGGTCAGGATGACCTGCACTTCCGGGTCGGCGATCCAGTCGCTGATGACGCGGCGGATCTGGTAGATGTCGTCGCGCACGATGTCGCGCCGCACGCACTGATGACCGGCCTGCGCCAGGCTGTTCGCCAGCAGGTTGCCGGACGTGTCATCGCCCGCGCTGCGGGTGTCGCTGATCGTCAGTACGCCGCAGCCCAACGGGACCGGGATGGCTTCGCTCATGGATTCTCCTTTTTGTCGGCAGTGTCTTCGTCCCAGGCGTCCGTGCGGTCCTGGTCGGATTGGCGCTGTTCCACCCAGAAGCTGTCGCCGCCCGCCAGGGTTTCGCGCTTCCAGAAGGGTGCGCGCGTCTTGAGCGCGTCGATGATGTATTCGCAGCCGCGGAAGGCGTCGCCGCGATGGGCGCTGGCCGCCGCCACGTACACGATCTGCGCGTTGCGGTGCAGCGCGCCGACGCGGTGGACGATGACCGTGCCGGCCAGATTCCAGCGCGCGCGGGCGGTGGCGGCAATATCTTCGAGCTCGCGCTCGCACATGCCCGGATAGTGTTCAAGAAACAGCGTGTCGGTGGGCGTGTCCGGCGCATAGTCGCGCACGTAGCCCACGAATGTGACGATGCCGCCCACGCCGGGGCCGGCGGATTCCCGCAGCGCGGCGGTGAGCGCCGCGCTGTCAAAGTCGGCTTCCTGGACGCGGATCATGGCGTCAGCCTCCGGTGACCGGTTCAAACACCGCGACTTCGTCGCCGGCGCGGATAGCGGCGGTGGGCTTGGCGTGCGTCTGGTTGATGGCCAGCTTCAGGCGCGTGGCCGGTTCCAGCTGGGGATAGCGTTCGCCCAGCTCGGTCAGCAATTGCGCGCCGGTGGATTCGCCCTGCACGGGCCAGGTTTCGGTGCGCTTGCCGACCAGTTCGGCCACGCGCGCGAAATACAGCAGATTAATCGTTGCGCCATTCACCGCTTTTACCTCCCGCCTTGTACTTAAGGCGAACTTGTTCGATCACGATGCCTTTGTCGGCCGCCTTGCACATGTCGTAGATGGTCAGCGCGGCCACGCTGCACGCCATCATGGCTTCCATCTCGACGCCCGTCTTGTAGCTGGTGCGGCAGGTGGACAGGATGTCGATGCGATGCTCGGCGTCGTTCAGGGCGAATTCCACGCCGACGAACGACAGCGGCAGGCTGTGGCACAGAGGGATCATGTCGGCGCAGCGTTTGGCGGCCAGGATGGCGGCCACGCGCGCCGTGTTCAGGACCTCTCCCTTGCCTTGGCCCGGCTGGGTCAGCAGGCCATAGGCCACGGCGTTCATGCGGATGCTGGCGGCGGCGACCGCCACGCGCTCGGTGTCCGTCTTGGCGATGACGTCGACCATGCGGACCTGGCCGGCTTCGTCCAGGTGACTCAAGGTGGGGGTGGTCTCGGACATGGAAATCGGGATCAAGAATTGTTAATGAATGAAAAGAGCGGGGCCGGGCAAGCCGGCCGGGTCCGCTGTTCCGCCTATGATAGACGAGCAGTAAAGGGGGCGCGATAATCGCGCCTGCAGTCAGTGGAAGGTTGGATCGCCTTCAATATGTATCAGGAGACTTTCAATGCCCGTGCGGATGCCCAAGCTACGGTTCACCCGACGCGCCGGCAAGATTCTCCTGGGTATTGTGGCGTTCGTGCTGATTCTGTTTGGCGTTGCGGCCTGGCAAGTGCCAAAGGTGCTGCACGGCGTCCTGACTGACGATGTCTCGAAGATGATCGGCCGCGACGTTTCCGTCGGCAAGATCACCTTCAATCCCTTCACGCTGACCGTCCGCGCGCAAGACCTGGCCGTGGCGCAGCCCGGCGCGCAGACGCCGTTGCTGACCTTGGCCGAACTGGATGCCAGCGCATCGTGGACATCGCTGTTCTGGTTTGCACCGGTGGTCGATCGTCTGACGCTGCGGCAGCCTACCATCGCCATCGTCCGCGAAGACGTCCTGCGCTTCAATTTCTCTGACATAGAACAACGCGTCGCCGAATTGGCCGCCGCCAAGCCTGACGAGCCGCCCAAGCCGGACGAAGGCCTGCCGCGTTTTTCGCTGAACAACATGGTGATCGAGAACGGCACGATCACGCTGGACGACAAGGTCACCGGCCGCAAGCAGGTTGTCGACGAGTTCGCCATCGGCATCCCGTTCATCTCGACCTTCGGCTATGCCACCGACATCGACGTGCAGCCGCGCCTGCACCTGCGCATCAACGGCAGTCCGTTCGACCTGACCGGCGTGGCGCGTCCGTTCGACGTGGTGCCTTCATCCACCTTGCGCGTGGCCTTTGACGGCCTGCAACTGGAAAAGTGGGCGGACGTCTGGCCCATGCCGCTGCCGTTCAAGGTCGAGAGCGCACTGCTGGATTCGAACCTGCAGGTCGTTTTCGAACAACCCAAGGACGCGCCGCCCAAGATCCGCGTCGTCGGCGATCTGGGCTTGCGCCGTCTGGACGTGCGCGATCCGTCCGGCGGCAGTCTGGCCGCGTGGAGTGCGTTGACCGTCAGCCGGCTGGAACTGGAGCCGATCGCGCGGCAGGTGTATATCGGCGAGGTCGGGCTGTGGGCGCCGCAGATCCATGTGCGGCGTCATGCGAATGAGCACTTGAACTGGCAGGATGTTGTCGCCGGACTGAAGGCGCTGGGCGGGGTGGAGCCGACCGCCACGCCTGTCCGCGATGAAATGCGCAAGGCCAGCGGGCTGAAGCCGCTGGCTGCGGGCGGGGCGCCTGCATCGGCGGGGACACCTGCCGCGGCAGGTGCGCAGGCGCCGGGTACGCAATCGCCTTCGACCTCGGCCCCCGTCGCCAAGGCAGACGCCGGGACGGGGTCAACGGCGCAAGCGCCCACCGGACCAGCGTCAGGCGCGCCACGCCCCGCTGACCCGGCCGGCACTGCCCCGACGGCGGCTGGCACTGCCCCGGCCGCCGACACTGCCGCCGCTAGCGCGCCCACCCCCGCACCGGCCGAATGGCAAGTCACCCTCGACGCCTTCAACCTGCATGAAGGCGAGGTCTACGTCACCGACGCGGTCAGCAAGCTCGACTACGTGATGACCGGCTTGGCCGCCACTGTTGAAGGCGTCGAACTGCCGCAGCAGCCGGACCGGCCCATCAACCTGTGGCTGACCATGGACAACAGCACCGATGGCGGCTGGCTGCGCGCCAAAGGGCCGCTCGTCATCAAACCGCTGTCGCTCGACATGAACGTGCGCCTGGGCAATGTGGCGCTCGCGCCGTTGGCGCCCGCCGTGCGTAGCGCTGCGCCGATCAGCCTGCTTGATGGCCGACTGGGCGCCACCGCGCAGGTCCACGTGCGCGAAAAAGGCGGCGTGATCGACGCATCCGCCACCACCGTGCAAGCCGACCTGACACAGTTCAAGGCCCGTGACGAATCGCTCAAGCCCGCGCTCGACATCGCAATGCAGTCCTTGCGCATCACCGCCGACCGCCTCGCCATGGGCCCCGGCCAAAGCAACTTTACCCTGGCCGCTGCCGGCGTCCAGGGCGACGGCAAGCTGGACCTCAAAGGCGTCTTCACCCCGCAGCCGCTTACCCTCAAGACCGCCGTCGACCTCTCCGGCCTGAACGTCGCCAGCTTCGCGCCGTACTTCGCCTCCAGCCTGAACGCCACCGTCCGCGCCGTCACGCTGGGCGCCAAGGGCAACGCCGAATTCATCGCCGCCGCCGGCAACGCCCCGATGAAGGCCGTCTGGAAGGGCGCCGTCGACGTCACCGACCTGGATCTGCAAGACCGCGTCAACAAGGACGACTTCCTGAACTGGAAGCGCCTGGGCTTCGCCGGCATGGACATCTCCGTGGCGGGCGACAAGATCGGCGCCAAACTGGGCGACATCGCGCTCGAAGACTTCTACGGCCGCATCCTGCTCAATGCGCAAGGCCGGCTCAACGTCATGGACCTGGTGGCCGCGCCCGGCCAGGCCGGCGGCTCCATCACGCAGGACACGCAGACCCCAGGCCGCAGCGCCGATACGCCCGCCGCGCCGCCTGCACCCGCAGCGCCTGCGCCGTCCGCCAAGGGCAGCCGGGCAAGCGCCATGCCGGACATCTCGGTCAACAGCGTTACGCTGACTCGCGGACGCATGACCTTCACCGACCGCTTCGTCAAGCCCAACTACGTCGCTGAACTGTCCAGCATCGAAGGCGGCATCACCGCCGTCTCTTCCACCAACCCGCAGCCTGCCAAGGTCAAGGTCACGGGACGGGTCTACACCACCGCGCCGCTCTCCATCAGCGGCGTCGTGCAGCCCTTCGCCCAATACCTGACCCTGGACCTCAAGGCGTCCGCCAAGGGCGTCGACCTGCCACGCTTCAACACCTATTCGGCCAAGTACGTCGGCTACCCCATCAAGCGCGGCAAGCTCTCGGTAGACCTGGAATACAAGATCAAGAACCGCGCCTTGCAGGCCACCAACCACGTCGTACTCAATCAGCTGACCTTTGGCGACAAGACCAACAGCCCCGACGCCACCAAGCTACCCGTGCTGCTGGCCGTCGCGCTGCTCAAGGACTCGCGCGGCAACATCGACATCAACCTGCCCATCTCCGGCTCGCTCGACGACCCCGAGTTCTCGGTCGGCGGCATCGTCGTGCGCGTGCTGATGAACCTGGTCGTCAAAGCCGTGACCTCGCCCTTCAGCCTGCTCGCGTCCGCGTTCGGCGGCGGCGAAGAGCTGTCCTACGTCGAATTCGCGCCCGGCAGCGCCGTTCTCACCGAAGACACGATCCAGCGCATCGATACCCTTACCAAGGCGCTCACCGACCGCCCGGCCCTCAAGATGGACATCAGCGGCCGCGCCGACCCCAAGACCGACTCGGAAGGCCTGCGCCAGGCCTGGGTCGACGCCCAGATCCGCGCCGCCAAGGCCGCCGACGTCGCCCCGCGCGGCAAGAAGCCCGATCCCAAGGGTGTCACGGTCTCCAGCGCCGAACGTGCCAAGTACCTCGAAGACGTCTACGATGACGCAGACCTCAAGGACAAACCGCGCAATTTCATCGGCATGGCCAAGTCCGTTCCGGCCGCGCAGATGGAAGCAATGCTGCGCGCGGCGGCCCCGGTCGGCGAGGATCAACTGCGCCAACTGGCCGATGCCCGGGCGCAGGCGGTATATGAGAAGTTGCAAGCCCAGGAAGGACTCGCGGATCGCGTGTTCATCGTTGCGCCGCAGCTGGACGCCGATGGCATCAAGGACGAGGGGCAACCCTCACGCGTGGACTTCTCCCTGAAGTGAACTCGGCAGGCCCGGGCAGGGACGCGAGGCGCGTCCCTCCGTGCCCGTCTTTTACCAGGAGATTTTTCGATGAAAGACCAGGACGACGCGCACTTCGACAGCCTGCTCCCGCCCTTGCGCCTGGACCGGCGAGGCTTCCTTGCCACCACCGCGGCGGCAGGTTTCTCGCTGGCGGCAGGCCCCGTGGTGGCGCAAACCGCCATCACCACGGACGCCAAGGGCCTTGTGGCCGGCAGGATCGAAATCCCCACCTCCGACGGCAAGATCCCCGCATTCCGCGCCGCGCCGGATGGCAAGAAGAACCTGCCCACGATCATCGTCGTCCAGGAAATCTTCGGCGTGCACGAATACATCCAGGACGTCTGCCGGCGCCTCGCCCACCAGGGCTACCTCGCCATCGCGCCGGAACTCTATGCGCGCCAGGGCGACCCGTCCAAGTACACCGAGATCCCCAAACTGCAGGCCGAGATCGTCAGCAAGGTCCCCGACAAACAGGTCATCGCCGACCTGGACGCCACCGCCGCCTGGGCCGCCGCCAACGGCGGCAACCCCGACCGTCTGGGCATCCTGGGCTTCTGCTGGGGCGGCCGCCAGGTCTGGCTCTACGCAGCCCACAACCCCAAACTCAAGGCCGGCGCCGCCTGGTACGGCCAGTTGGCAGGTGACCCCACCGAACTGAAACCCAAGTCGGCCCTGGCCATCGTCAACGACCTGAAGGCCCCGGTCCTCGGCGCCTACGGCGGCAAGGACGCCGGCATCTCCCAAGCCGACGTCGACCGCATGCGCGTCGAACTCGCCAAGGGCTCCGCGGCCGCCAAGGCGTCTCGCATCGACATCTATCCCGAAGCCGGTCATGCGTTCCACGCCGACTATCGTCCTTCGTATCGCAAGGCGGAAGCGGAACAGGCGTGGACGCGGATGCTGGATTGGTTCAAGCAGAACGGGTTGTAAGGGACAACTTTCCCGAAGGCTCAGCTATCGGGCCAACTTTGACCTGCTCGGGTCAAGGTTGGCCCGATTTTCTTTGTTTGTTTTCAAGTGCTTGAGAAATGTCGGGCCATTATTGGCCCGAAAAGCCAGTGGAAAGAACACTTTTAGGAATTCGGGCAATTCAATATTGGAGGGCTTTGCGGAAAGGCTTGGCTAAGCGGTTGATAAGAAAGAACAACGCGATCGACACGACCAAGTTGGCACAGACTTTGCATTGGGGACATGGTCATCGCCGGAATCAGCCATGCCCATTCAATCCGATCTGCGCTTCACATTCACCATTGGCGACAAGTCCTTTGAGGTTGTCGAATTCACGCTACAAGAAGGCCTGTCCCAGACCTTCCTGCTGGAAATGGAACTGGCCAGCTCAAATCCCGCCATCGACTTCGGTGAGGTGCTGGACCGCGCCGCGTTGCTCACGATCTGGCACGGCGACACGGCGGTGCGCTACGTGTACGGCGCGGTCTCGTCGTTCGTCCAAGGCGACACGGGGTTTCGCAGGTCACGCTACTCCGCCATCGTCGAGCCGCGTCTGGCGCGCCTTTCGCTCAGTTCCGATTGGCGCATCTTTCAGTCCCAAACCGTCCCGCAGATCGCTGAGGCGGTGCTCAAGGCGCATGGGCTGACTCAAGACTACGAGCAGCGCAGCACCACCGAGCATCAGGCCCGTGAGTACTGCGTGCAAGCCGGCGAAACGGACTATCACTTCATCGAGCGCATCATGCGCGAGGAAGGCTTCTTCTATTCCTTCCGTCATAGCGCTGAGGGCCATCAGCTTGTCCACAGCGATCGCCTGTTCATTCATGGACGCGTGGGCGATGAGCCGGTTCTGTACAACCCCGTCCCCGGCGGCGACCAGCCGCAACCCGCGCTGCGACGTTTCGCATACACCGAAAACGTACGCACCGCGCGGCAGACCCAGCGCGACTACACCTTCCACCATCCCCGGTACACGCACCAGCACAGTCGCGATGGGCGGGGTTTGGACCACCAGGGCCGCCGCTACGAACGCTATGACTATCCCGCACGCGCCAAATTCGACGAGGCCGGTAAGCCCTTCGCCGAGAACCGCCTGCGCGGGCATCGCCGCGATGCCCGCATTGCCGTGGTCCATGGCGATGACCCGCGACTGCAGCCGGGTATCTCCTTCACGCTCGCCGGCCACCCGCGGGAAGACATGAACCGCGGCTGGCGCCCCGTGCGCATTGTCCACCGCGGAATCCAACACACGAGTCAGGCCGAGGAAAGTGCACAAGCCCAGTTGGGAACGCACTATCGCTACGAGGCCGAGCTGGTCCCGGATGACGTCGAGTGGCGCGCGGAACCGCTGCCCAGACCATGCATCGACGGCCCGCAGAACGCCATGGTGGTCGGGCCGCCCAATGAAGAAATCTACACCGATGAGTATGGAAGGGTGAAGGTCCAGTTCCCCTGGGACCGTCTCGGCAAGGAGGACGAACACAGCTCCTGCTGGATCCGAGTCTCGCAGAACATCGCCGGCGCGACGTGGGGCCACATGGCCATCCCGCGCATCGGCCAGGAGGTCATGGTCTCTTACTTCGATGGAGATCCGGACCAGCCTGTCATCACCGGCCGCGCGTACAACCGCCTGCAATTGCCGCCCTACGAACTGCCGCGCCACAAGACGCGGATGACCATCAAAAGCAAGACCCACAAGGGCGAGGGGTACAACGAACTGCGCTTCGAAGACGAGAAAGACCAAGAAGAAATCTACGTCCACGCGCAGAAGGATCAGAACATCCACGTCAATCACGACGAAACCACGTTCGTCGGCCATGACCGCAGCGAGCAGGTTGAGCACGATGAAACCATCACCATCGGCCACGACCGCAAGGAGACCGTGGGCAATGACGAACATGTGAACATCGGCCAGGACCGGCGGCACGACATCGGGCGAGATGACTTTATAACGGTGGGGCGTAACCACACCATCTACACCGCCAAGGACCGCACTGAAGAAGTGGGCAACAACCGCCGCGACAAAACCACGGCGAATCATTGGGTGAACATCGGCGGGAACCACGAACAGACGGTTGAAGGGCACGCCGAGTTACAGGCCGGACATGCGATTCGTCATCGCACCAAAGTTTACGAGATCCAGGCAGGGGAGAGCCTCTCTCTCAAAGGACCGGGAGGATCCATTCGAATCGACGGTTCGGGCATCACGCTCGATGGAATCAAGATTCAGATGAAGGGGCCGATGCGCCAACAGAGCGGCGGCGCGAGCCCGATTCCGGCTCCGGTGGGCGTTCCCGCGCCGGGCCTGCCTTTCGACGTGCTGTGCATGAAGCGCAGCGATGGCAGTTGCCCGCGGTTGGACTGCCCGTGTGGCAATTTCCAGGGAGGCTGACATGTTGATGGCCCTGGACCAGGTGACGCAAGCCGAACTGAATCCGCCTTCGCTGGCCACCTTTCTGTTGCTCGAAACAGAAATTCTTGACGAGTGGCTGGTGCGCCAGCCGGACTCGCCGGAGCGCTCCACCATTAGTGACTTCGTACGCAAAGTCGACTATGCCACTTCCCTGCGTTGGGTCTGGAGCGACACCGAGTACGACAGCCACCACACGAACGGGCCAATCCTGGTGCAGTACCAATCGGATTCTCGTCTGCTAGAACACTTTATGGACCCCTGGGCTTTCACGGGTGGAGCGGTATTCCTGGCCTCGTCCCGTCCGATCGACGAGGTAGTAGCCCAACTGCGCGCGGTCCTGTTCGTGCTGATGCCCAATGGCAACAAGGCACGGTTCCGGCTTCAGGAGACAACCGCCCTCGCGAGCGTGTTGCGAGCGCTTGAACCCTACAGAGCCGGGGCGCTGCTGGGTCCGATTAAAGCGCTGATCTGGCGGGAGAACCTCGGACCGGAACATCAGTGGTGGTGCTATCGCCAACCAGATGGCCCGTGCCCGGTACAAGGCGGCTTCCAATTCAATCACTCAGAAATGACCGCCATCGATGCGGGGCTGACTGACCAGCACCTTCGCAGGCACATCGCGATCACCCGGCGAGCACCCCACAGTTTTCGCGACGACCCGCGCCAGCAGACCGGCGTGTGGATGGAGCACCTCAAAAGCTGGGGATTCAAAGAGTTCTCACATCTGGACGCCGCCTTGGACGCCTTCCGTCATCCCGCTTACCGACGGTGCGCGGCGACGGTCGTTGCGCTGTTGCAGGACACGGCGTTGACACCGGGCGCCCGCGCCGCGCAGGCAATGAATCACCTGATGACCGAAGGACACTGATCATGGCAGCAAGCATTGGCTACTGCAGCACCAACGAAAGCTGCAAGGTCCGAATCCCCTTGTTTCCACTGCGCTATTCCGCGCATCCACGGCCCAAGGGTGGCGCCGACTATGGCTATGACGCGGCGTCGCTGGAGACTGGCTTTCAGAAGCTGGACCACGCGCAGTATGGATTGCGTTGCGTGGGCGCGGGATTCGTCTATCTGTTCGATGAGACCGAGGGTACGGTGTTCGTGTGGCGGGTCAACGAAGAGAACGGTCAATTCGTCGAGCTTCTGTCCAGGAATCGCTCACTGGAAGCGGCGCTCGGGGGCTATAAACCGGGACGCTCCCTGTCCCACATCTGGGCGAATGAGCGTTCGGTAGTCCACATTCTATTGACGGACACGCTCCTGACCGAACGAAAAATCCGCGAAATCGAATCGAACCAGGACGGCATCCGGGCAAAGCTGGCAACGACCATTGACATGAAGGCTTGGGCGGACAGCGCGCCATCCAGAAACACCTTTGCAGCAAGCCGGCTAGGCGAACTGGTGGAGGAGTTCAAGGGCACCGATCTCAGCTTTTCGCCCTGGCGCATCAAACAGTTGGCACCTTCCGCTCAGCCCTTGATCACGGGCATGATAGCGGTAGCCCCTGCCAGGCAGATCGCGGTCGTCATGCACGACAACATTGCGCTTGTGCAGGATCTGGGCGGCATATTCCACGTATCTCGCTCGGAGATGGAGGCACACAACTCGGCGCCTGATGCTTCAAGCAAGGGCGACGATATCCAGCGCTATCGCAAGACTATCATCGCTCGGTTGATCGGACGGATCTACGAGGCAGCCTATGCCAACAGCAAGGGAATAAATCTGCAGGATAAGGCGGGTCAGGAGAAGCTCGACAAGGCCCTCAAGCGCGATATCGACGAGTACGAGTACAAGCGCAAATGGTTGGAAGACAACCTTGCAGTTCAGGAGCGCGAACCGGCGAGGTATCGGCCGTCTTCGTATCCCAGCGCCAAGGCCCAGCTGGATGCCATGCCCAAAGACCCAGTAGGCCAACGGGCGGCAGTTCTAGCGCTCAATGCCGAGCGCTATTCCAGGCATGTGAAGGAAGACGAGCGGGTCGCCTACTTGAAGAATTTCGAGCGCGAGCTGGAACAGCGGCACATTGCCGTGCTGGACCACAAGAATGACCGTTGCGCCTGGTTGAAAAGCTACCGGCAGAGTGCGAAACCTGCGGACTTTGGCGCAACCTTTCTGCGCTACGACCTTACCGACCCAGTGGCTTCAACGAGCCATGCCACGGCCTTCAGCCATTGCATCGAAGGCATGATCTGGGGCACAGCAACGACGCCCGCCGGCAAGAAGGACCACGAAAGAGCGCTGTTCGGAGAATGGTGGGCGTTGCCATGGAAGCAAAACCCGATCCTGGAGAACCTGGGGCATGACAAAGGCTTCGGGGACATGCTTGTGGAAAACAAGGCTGACGTGCTCGTAGACACGGCAGCCGGCAAGGTGTTTGCCGGTCTCGTGAGATTCGTGGCTGTTCAATACCTTATGGAGCAGGTCGGGGTCTATACCTTGACCCGTGCCCCGAATTGGCGCGGCGCGGTCCGAAATAGTGTGGATGCCCTTATTCATCGGTTGGCAGGCACAGGCAGTGAGGCTGACGCCGCGCATTTGCGTGGCCTGCTCGAAGAACGCTACGGGGATCGCATCGTTGGACGCAGGCTGACGCTGGAAGAGGGCTACGCGCGGCTCCAACAAGCATCGGGTGTTCGAGGGCTGACTGCTGAAGGGTCGATTGCCCAACGCGCCGGGAATGAAATTGTCCTATTGGAATGGGAGGGTTTGACGCCGCTTACGCGATATGCGAATCCCTTTTTGCAGGTGTTTGAAGGGGGGGCTGCAAGTGGCGTCGCGGTTCTGAGTATGTGGAATTTACTTAAAGCCGCGGAAGATTATCGGTTGGGGGTGAACTCGAACGACCTGGCAACACAATCCAACCTATATGCGGCGGTCGTCGGAACGGGGAGCGCTATAAACGGTGCGTTAACATCGACACGTCCCGTAATACCAAGACTTTTAAATTCAGTCACGGTTGCAGGGCGGCTGCTTAATCGAATGGCTAGCATTTTTGCTGTTCGCCTTTTCGGTTATGCGGGGGCCTTTTTCGATGCTGCCACTCACTGGTTAAAAGCATGGGGGCAGTGGCGGATTGGAAATAGCTCCGCGGCAACCTATTACGCATTTGCAGGCATTGGCATCGCACTCGGTGGGGTCGCCTTGACGAACGCCGGTGCAGGAATAATTTCTACCGGAATTGGTTTGGCAGGGGCTTCAGCCGGATTTCCTGTTTTTGGCTGGATTGTTGCGGGAGTGATTTTCCTGGGGCTCGGTCTTTGGTGGTTATTTCGAGCCGACGATTCCCGGTATTCGGAACTGGAATTCTGGTTCAATAACGGAACTTTTGGAAAGCACATTTCCATGGGGCGCGAAAACGTGATTTATCCGACGCTTGAGGCGGAAAACAAGGCATACGTCGAAATAAACTATGCACCCAGAAAAATAGAATCCGAGTGGAAAGTGATTGGGCTTGATAGGTTGGTTGTTCAGGTGGCATATCCCTTAAAGGGCGACATTCACCGTCTTCAAATTCACAATCAAACGTCGTCAGGGTCTGTTGACGCTTTGAACGACCTCACATCGAAAATTAGCTTGAGCGAAGATGCTCCTGAGGAATTGATTGCTGGCGGGTCCCTTCGTACTTACGTCATTGCTGGCTTAAGCAGCAAGGTTGCGTTTGACCTACGGTTGACGGCCGCATACACGCCGGAGGGATATAGTGAGCCTCTCACTGCAAAATATTCCTTCACGCAGAAGGATGCTCCTTGGTATTACTGATCGATTTCAATATGACGACGCGACATTCTGACGGCGATAGGAAATTGGGCCATGGATTTGAGGGGTGTGTGGCAATGGAGTATTCCAATGAGATTTGATAGACCATCGCATGTGGTGCCGGCGGTGGAAAAGAGTTGGGTGTACAGCCGCGTGGATGCTTTGAGAATTGGTGACCCGCCTCTCGGTGTAGCCCCTGCAGTGGATAACAATTTGATTCGGATGACAGAAGATTGTTTATTCATGCGAACGGCGTCCGGGTCGTTGTATGGTGGCCGCTATAGCATGACTTGGTGGGCAACTGTTGTTGGAGTATTTGCATGGTTTTTCTTCTCCGTGACTCTCCTAGCGTCGTATAAATACTCGGCGGATAGCAAGGAAATTGCTGATGGGTATGGTAGTTACTATGGGGAGTTTTGGTTTTACCCGATCGGAATGGCTGCGGCGCTCTGGGTCAGCTGTTTTTGGATGTACATCCCGTGGCGTCGTCAATTGCCGATCATATTTAATCGAAGGACCAGAAAGGTCTCCTGCTTTGTAGACAGGAGGGTTATCAGCGAAGACTGGGATTCGATCAATGCCTACATCAAAGATGTAACTACCATAGCAGTTGGTGGCGCTCCCGTGAATGAAGGAATTCTGTCCCTCGTGTTTCAGCGGTGGGGGAACGATGGAAAGCAATTGCGTGTCGTGATATACGGCACTCGAGACGCGCCGGCGGCCATGGTCAATCGGGGTATCTATGGCGCCGCGATGGTCTGGGAGTATATCCGCCTTTATATGCGAGAAGGCGCAGATGCGGTCCCTCCAACTACTTCCATTGCAGAGTATCGCTTGTCGCGCCCCCTTGACGCCTTCCGGCATTTCAACCCACTGAAGATGCTGCGCGTGAAGATCTGGTGGTATCCGGTGGCCGTGCCTTTCTTCCTTTTCGTTGCGTTGCCGCTCGCACCGGTTGCGATCGTCGGGGATTTGCTCTACTACGCGCTTGACCGGATCCTGCCACGTCGGATGTGGCCTCAGGAGCTCGTTCACGCATGCGATAACGTTTGGGATGGACGGGACGACTAATGGAAATTCCCAATGTCCCGAAAAAAGAACGCAGCGTCCTTTATAGCCGCGTAGACGCGCTGCGGCACGATGGTCCGCCGCTCGGAGTCAAGCCAGCAGCCGACAAAAATGTCATGAAGATGACGACTGACTGCCTGTTGATGCGGACCGCTTCCGGTTCCCTCTATGGCGGCCGGGGAAGTATGAGTTGGTGGGCGGTCATCACGTCGGTTTTTGTTTGGGCGCTATTTTCCCTGTTTGAGTTTGTAAATTACACAAAATCAGTTTCGAAAGGCACGTTTCACGGCGATTTTTGGGGTTTTATTTGCAAAATTGGTATGTGTCGTTCGGCATGAGTCTGTTCATGCTCATCGGATCCTTATGGATTTTTGTCCCGTGGCGCCGCCAGCTACCCATCGTATTTAACCGAAAAGCACAAACTATCAGTTTTGTTCATGAGAAAAATGTCGTTTCCGAGGATTGGAGCCAGATCCAGGTCTACATTAAAGACGTCACCACCGCCACAGTCGGCGGAGTTCCCATCAATGAGGGAATTCTCTGTTTGGTTCTTCCTCGTTGGGGGCTCAACGGAAAGCAATTGCGCGCCGTCGTCATGGGCACCCAGGACGCACCGGCAGCGATGGCTAAGCGGGGTATTTACGGCGCGGCAATGGTCTGGGAGTACATCCGACTGTTTATGCGGGAAGGCGCGGCAGCGGTTCCCGCTGCGGCTCCATCCATGGCGTATCGCCTGGAGCGCCCCCTTGACGCCTTCCGGCATTTCAATCCACTGAAGATGCTGCGCGTGAAGATCTGGTGGTATCCGATTGCCGTTCCATTTTTTCTCTTCGTCGCATTGCCGCTAGCGCCCGTAGCGATTATTGGAGACTTGCTCTACCACGCACTCGACCGCGTTCTACCGCGCCGTAAGTGGCCGCAGGGGTTAATCGAGGCATGCGATAACGTTTGGGACGGGCGGGGAGACTGATGAAAAATGCAGCCGTCCCGAGAAAATAATGCAGCCACCTTTATGGCCGCCTAAATATGAAACGGCATACAGTTCCGAAAGAAGAGCGCAGCGTTTTCTTCACGCGTGTTGACGCCTTGCGTCCATCTGGTCCGCCGTTGGCGGTTTCCGCTGCGGCAGACAACAACATGATGAGGCTCTCCGAGAACTGCCTGTTCATGCGTACAGCGTTTGGCAGCAGGTTCGGAGGGCGGTACGGAATCAGTTGGTGGGCGACGGTGGCGGTTCTTTTTTTATTTGTTCTGTTTTCAGTCGGAACTTATGTCGCCTATGTTCACCAGCGCCAGTACGAGGGGTATGGCGGCGGCGTGTCGGCCTTCTTTATGGAAAACTGGGATGTGTTTATTGGAGCGCCTGTCGCATTCGCATTTGCGTGCATCTGGTTGTACATACCTTGGCGGACGCAGCTTCCAATCATCTTCAATCGCCGAACCCGCAAGGTCAGTTGCTTCGTTCAGGGGACGTGGGTCAGTCAGCATTGGGACGGGCTGGAGGCTTACATCAAGGACGTGACTACCTTTGCGGCGGGAGGGGCTCCAATCAACGAAGGGGTGTTGACGCTAGCCTTCCCTTATCCGATACAACATAGCCAGCGTATCAATCAAAAACTCCGCGTCGGCATAACCGGCACACAGGACGACGCTCAAGCAATCATCAACCGCGGCATCTATGGGGCGGCGCAGATTTGGGAGTTCATCCGCCTTTTCATGCGGGAGGGGCCTTCCGCAGTGCCTTTAAGCAGCGCGCGAACCCCGTATTCCATTTCCCACTCCACTGAAGCAGTGCGTCATTTCAGTCCGTTGAAGGTGCTAAAGGTCAAGCATGCGGCTTGGTTGCTGTTCGCAGTTCCGTTCTTCATCTTCATCGCGTTGCCGGTGGCGCCGATGCTTATGTTGGGTGACATTTCATACATGTGGCTCGACCGCATGTTGCCACGCCGGCAGTGGCCGCAGGAACTCATCGACGCCTGCGATGGCGAATGGGATGGACGGGAATAAGAGTGGCCGCAGGGGCTGATCGAGGCATGCGATAACGTTTGGGACGGGCGGGGAGACTAAGGCTTGCCCAGTCTCGTTCTGGACACCGTCTCCGCTGCCTACCGAGCCTTCTCCCCCGGCAGCCCATCACTAACCTCAGCCAGCGCCCGCTTCATGTCCTCGTACTTCATCACCCGCTCGCTCTGAAACCCGCCCAGCACCCCACGGCACCCATCCACCCCAGACCGCTTCATCTCCTCCATCATCGTCGTCCCATCGGCCTGCCCCTTTGCAAACGCAGCATCGAAGCCGCCCGTCGGGAATCCATATTCCTCGGCATAGCGCGTGAGATTCTTCCGAGCCGTCTCCTGATGCTGCGCCAAGTCAGGCTCTGAAGCCCCACAAGCACGCGCCGCGCCATTGGACGCACCAGCGGCGATAACGAAAGAGTCGTATTGGGCCTGCTCAGCCGCATCGGGAGCCGCCCACGCCGGGGCAGCAGCGGCTAGCGTCAATGCCAGACCGGTCAGGAATTTGCGCATCGAAAGTCTCCCGGTGAAGCCCTCCGCAGCGGTCAGCCTCTCGCGGCTGCGGCGGGCGTTGTCTACCACGGCATTATGGCAACCGCGCGTTTCATCTCCATGTGCTCGCCGTGTGGAGTCGTTTCGAACTGTTCATCTTCTTTTCGCCTTCCGCCAAAGGCAGCAAGCCGGCCGCGCTCGAACTATGATGGGGGCTGTGAGGCAGTCCTGCCTCAATGCATTGCCCCCTTTCATTTTGGAGATCTACATGACGATCAAAGTCGGCGACCGCGTGCCCGATGGCACGTTGACCGAATTCATCGAAACCGAAACCGCCGGCTGCTCGCTCGGTCCCAACGCGTTCCAGGTCGCCGACCTGACCCGCGGCAAGACGATTGCGCTGTTTGCCGTGCCGGGCGCCTTCACGCCCACCTGCTCGGCCAAGCATCTGCCCGGCTATGTCGAACAGGCCGCTGCCCTCAAGGCCAAGGGCATCGACGAAATCTGGTGCGTGTCCGTCAACGACGCCTTCGTCATGGGCGCCTGGGGACGCGAACAGAAGACCGACGGCAAAGTCCGCATGCTGGCCGACGGCTCCGCGCTGTGGACCAAGGAACTCGGCCTGGAACTGGACCTCGTCCAGCGCGGCATGGGCGTGCGCTCGCAGCGCTACTCCGCCCTGATCGTCGACGGCGTTGTGAAGCAACTGAACGTGGAAGCGCCTGGCAAGTTTGAAGTCAGCGACGCGGCCACCATGCTCTCGCAAGCCTGATCCCCGCAGGTTCCTGTTTTACCCCCAGTGTTGCGGGCCGCCCAGGCGGCCCGCGGCGCTGAAAGCCAGCAGCGGTTGTCGACGCCATGCTCTCCACGATCTCATCGTTTTCGTCGCTTTATTTTGCGACCTTGCTGATGCTTATCGGCACAGGTCTCTTCAACACCTACATGGGCCTGCGGCTGACCGCCCAGTCCGTCAGCGAAGTGTGGATCGGCACCTTGATCGCCGGCTACTACCTCGGGCTCGTGTGCGGCGCGCGGCTTGGGCACAAGCTCATCATCCGCGTCGGCCACATCCGGGCGTTCGTCGCCTGCGCGGCCATCGCCACCAGCATGATCCTGGCGCAGACGCTGGTCGAATTCATGCCCCTGTGGCTGGTGTTCCGTATCGTCTCCGGCATCGTCATGGTGACCGAGTTCATGGTCATCGAGAGCTGGCTCAACGAACAGACCGAAAACCACCAGCGCGGCCGCGTTTTCTCTGTCTACATGGTCGTCTCCGGCCTGGGCACCGTGCTGGGCCAACTGGCGCTCACCGCCTACGCCACGCTGGACCTGCGCCCGCTTACCCTCGTCGCGATGTGCCTCGTGCTGTGCCTGGTGCCGCTTGCCGTCACAGCCCGGTCCCACCCGCCCACGCCGCTGCCCGCGCCGCTGGACGTAAAGTTCTTCATGCGGCGCGTGCCGCTGTCCATGACCGTGCTCTTCGTAGCGGGCAATCTGTCCGGCGCGTTCTACGGCCTGGCCGCGGTGTATGGCGCCAAGAATGGCCTGTCCACATCGCAGGCCGCCATCTTCGTCGCGGCCGCCGTGACGGCGGGTCTGTTGTCGCAGTGGCCGATGGGCTGGCTGTCCGACCGCATCAACCGCGCCGGCCTCATCCGCTTCAACGCGTTGTTGCTGGTCCTGCTGCCTGCCGTCATGTGGGGCTGGATCGCGTTGCCGTTCTGGGCGCTGGTCGCCATGTCCTGCGTCTTCGGCATCCTGCAGTTCACGCTGTACCCGTTGGGCGCGGCCTTTGCCAATGATCACGTTGAATCGGAAAGACGAGTCAGTCTGTCGGCGGTGTTGCTGATGACCTATGGCCTGGGCGCCTGTGTGGGGCCGATGATCGCGGGCTTCATGATGTCGCTGGGCGGACCCGCCATGTATTACGTGTTCATCTCGGCGTGCGCCGTGATTCTGGTCTGGCAGGTGCGGCCCACGCGCGTCACCGGCGCACACCAGGTCGACGAGGCGCCGACGCATTTCGTACCGATGCCGGACACGCTGCAAAGTTCGCCCGCGGCGGCGGTGCTGGATCCGCGGGTGGATCCCGAGAACGACATCGCCATGGAAATGGTGCAGCCGGATCCGTCCGCGGCGCCGGCGCCGCCGGAGCCGGTGGCCGAGGGCGCATCGGTGGATTCCGCGGCGGGGCAGGGCGGAATGGACGAGACGGCGGATACGGCTGCGGGAGCGGGAGGCGTATCCGACACGATGCCGGATTCGATGTCGGACCAGACACCAGACCGTGTATCGGGCTCCGCATCGACTGCCGCATTGGACGCTGCATCGACCGCAGCATCAACCGCCACATCGACCGCCACATCGGACTCCACATCAGACGCCGCATCAGACGCGCACCCCGAACGCCAGCGCCGCACCGGCACCTGAAGCGCCCCTACCAGGGCGTCATCAGCAAAATGGCGGACAACGCCAGCGCAATGCCCAGCACGTTCACACGCGTGAGCGGTTCACGGAACGCCAGGGCGCCCACCAGGGTGCCCAGCGTGATCACTCCCATATTCATCGACGCGAACACCAGCGCGGGGTGCTCGGGCAGCGACTGGTGCGCGCGCACGTAGGTCAGGATGTTGCCGAAGTTGGCCAGCCCCAGCGCCACCCCCGCGGCCAGATGCCGCGCCTGCCAGCGCACGCGGCGCCACAACAGATACGCAAGCATCAGCGCGCCCGCCATCAGGAACGTCAGCAACAGGCTGCCCGCAAATGCGGTCCCCGTGCGGGCAACCTGCTTGAACAGGATGTCGATCACGCCATAGCCCGCCCAGACAACCAGCGGCCAGAGCCACATCGCGCGCCGGTCCTCGGCCGCCGTGGCTTCGGATAAACGAATGCGCGGCGGTTGGCGCAGCAGGCAGAAGAGGGCGGCGAAGGCCAGCGCGATGGCCGCCAATTTGCGTCCCGTGACCGGTTCGCCGAACAGCGCGAACGCGGCCAGCAGCGGAATGAACAGCGACAGGCGCTGCGCGGCGTCGCTGCGCACGATGCCGGCATGCCGCAACGCGGCCGCCATCGCCAAAAAGACGCTCGGCAGCAGCACGCCCAGCGCGGCCAGCACCAGCCAGGGCGTTTGCGGCGCCAGCAGGCGCGCCGGATCGGGGCGCAGCACCAGCCAGCAGAGCAGGGCGGCCACGGCGTAGTTCATCGCGATCGCCTGGCGCACGTCGATCTGCCAACGTCGCGCCAGCTTGAGCATCACGGCGACCGTGACGCTGCAGGCCACGCTGGCCGTCAGATAAAGAAGACCGGGCGTCAACGGCATGCCGCCTCCTCATGGCGGTCGTGCGCGGCGGCGTCGACCCGCATGCCCAATCGGTCGAGCAGGCGCTGGTCGGCCGCCATCTGCGGATTGGCGGTGGTCAGCAGCGCGTCGCCGTAGAACATGGAATTGGCGCCCGCCAGAAAGCACAGCGCCTGCATCGCATCGTCCATCGTCTCGCGCCCGGCCGACAGCCGCACGGCGGCGCGCGGCATTGCAATGCGCGCCACGGCGATAGTGCGCACAAACTCGAAGGGATCGAGGGCTTCGACATCGGACAACGGCGTGCCTTCCACCTGCACCAGGTTGTTGATCGGCACGGACTCGGGATAAGGCTCCATGCTGGCAAGCTGGGCGATCAGGCCGGCGCGTTCGCGGCGCGATTCGCCCATGCCCACGATGCCGCCGCAACACACGCTGATGCCGGCGTCGCGCACGCGGTCCAGCGTGTCCAGGCGGTCCTGGTACGTGCGTGTGGAGATGATCTTGCCGTAGAACTCCGGCGAGGTATCCAGGTTGTGGTTGTAGTAGTCCAGGCCCGCGTTCTTCAATTGCTCGGCCTGGCCGTCCCGCAACATGCCCAGAGTCACGCAGGTCTCCAGGCCCAGCGCCTTGACCGCGCTGACCATTTCGGCCACGGCGTCCAGGTGATGCGGCTTGGGACTGCGCCACGCGGCGCCCATGCAGAAGCGCTGCGCGCCGCCAGCCTGCGCCGCGCGGGCCGCGGCGACCACGTCTTCCAGCGGCATCAGCTTGTCGGCGTCCACGCCGGTGTTGTAGTGCGACGACTGCGGACAATACGCGCAGTCTTCGGGACAGCCGCCAGTCTTGATCGACAGCAGGCTCGACAACTGGATGACGTTCGGATCGAAATGGGCGCGATGCGTTTGCTGCGCCCGGTGCATCAGGTCCATGAACGGCAGCTCGTAGAGCGCCATGATGGCGTCGGCGCTCCAGGCCGAGGCCGGCAGGCGCTTGGGCGATGTCGGGACGGGAATGTACGCAGTCTGCATGGTCGGTGGCTCCTTCGTTCGTGCCGGGGATCTCGCCGCTGGCCTGATGGCCTGGGCTGGATCGGCGGATCGTAAGAAGGGGCGGCGTATTTGCGCAATGCGTTCGATATCGCCGGATTTAGCGGACGGTTGGGAACCTATTCAAAGAAAATGGCCGCTTTTGAGCGGCCAGTCGTCCTAACGCGGCGGCATCTTCGGCGACGCGAAGATGCAGGATATTTTGATTCAAATTGTAAAACCGGAGCAAGCCAGTCAGGACTTGCCTTGCTTTTCCCGGTTGCGCGCGCTTTCGTGACCGGTGATGCCGCGGTCACGAGCCCAGACGATGGCGGCGCTGCGTCGGTGCACGCCGATCTTGCTGTAGATCGTGGCCACGTGATTGCGCACGGTGTTGCGCGACAGCTTGAGCGCCTTGGCAATGCCGTCGTCATCGTGACCCTGGCAGAGCAGGCCCAGCACCTCGCGCTCGCGCGACGTAAGCTGCGCCAGTTCTGCCACGTCGCGCGTCGCGGGAGCGGGTTGGCGCAGTTGCGCCAGTTTTTCGATGATGCCGCGGCTGAACCACGAGGTGTCCTGCATGACCGCCTCGATGGCCGTCAGCAGTTCGGTCTCTGACCGCTTGCGCTCGGTGATGTCCTGGATCACGATCAACACGCGGCGCAGCCCGCCGATCATGACGGGCTCGGCGGACACCAGGCAGTCGAGCTCGCCGCCGTCGCGCGCAATCATCACGGCTTCGCGGTTGCGCACGCTTTCGCCACGCTTCAGGGCGGCCAGCATGCCTTCGTACGGCCGCAATCCCAGTTCGACGAGGTCCTGCTCTGCCTTCTCGTCCAACGTCAGACCCGTGGCGGCGGCAAAGGCGTCATTGAGGTTCAGCACGTTCAAGGTGACGCCGTCGCAGACGGCCATCGGCACCGGGGCAAGCTGGAAGGCTTTGGAGAAGCGCTCTTCGCTTTCGCGCAGGGCCTCTTCGGTGCGCTTGCGGCCCTCCAGGTCGATGAACGTGAAAAGCATGCAGGGCTCGTCGTGCATGTCGATGGGCTGGCCTGCCACCACCACGAACTTGGAGGTGCCATCGGGCAGCTTCAGCACGCCCTCGCGCTGCGGAATGGTCTCGCCTTCATTGAGCCGAGCCACAGCCGTTTCTTTGTCGTCGCTCCCGTCCAGCACATCGATTTCATAGGCCGACTTGCCCAGCACCGCGTCGCGCGAGTAGCCGGTCATTTCCAGGAACCCCTGGTTCACCTTGACGTAGCGCAGGTCCGACAGCCGGCAGATCAACGCGGGAGCCGGATTGGCCGAGAAGGCGCGTTCAAAGCGTTCCTCGGCGTTGATCTGCGCGGTCTGGTCGTGCAGGATCAGGACGCGATAGGGCATGGGGCCGCCATCGTCCAGATTGAGGCCGCGCGCAAGCAGGTTGCGCGTGAATTCGTCGTCGTCTTTACGGGTCAGATCGAGCAGCAGGTCTTCGAATTCTTCGCCCGCCGCCAGCCGGTCCAAGGGATACTGTCGCGCCGGCACGCGATGATGGTTGCGATAGGTGAGCGTATATCGCTTGCGAAAGCCCGCGGGCGTGCCGCCCAGGTCTTCCATTGATTCGGCGCCGTGCAGCGCAAGTGCGCTGGCGTTGGCCCAGGCTATCGAGCCATCGGCCTCAAGCAGGATGATGCCTTCGTTGAGGCCCGCGATGATGCTCTGCAGGTGTTGGCGATGTGCTTGGGGTGCGGCGTCGTTGGGGGTCACGTAGGCCTCTTTTTTCTTCGCATGGCGTGTACGCGCAAGCATGAAGCCGCGCGCCGGTGCTGTCCAGAGGTCAAAAGGGAGGAGTCTCGCGGAAGGGGTACAACGAGAGGGGATTGCACCGCGCGAATGGCGGCGCCGGACAGCCCATGCAAAAGCATATGCGAAAGCAAAATCAAAATTGCAGAAATCAAAAGCACAAAAGCAAAAAGCTCCGGAATCCGGAGCTTAAGATGCGTGTACTTCAAATGCGTGCATTTCAAGTGCGTGCTGCGAGCAGCGTTCGGTAAGCGCAAAGTGCTTGGCGGAGCGGACGGGGCTCGAACCCGCGACCCCCGGCGTGACAGGCCGGTATTCTAACCAACTGAACTACCGCTCCGCAGCGGCTTACTGATGACTTCAACTTTCTTCACTACGGCTGTGGTGTCAAGACAGCTTGTACTGCATGCCAGATGAAGCTGGCGTCCCCTAGGGGATTCGAACCCCTGTACTCACCGTGAAAGGGTGATGTCCTAGGCCTCTAGACGAAGGGGACCTGGAACCAACAAGTTTACTACTGTACTGCGTTACTACTGTACTGCGTTACTACTGAACTGCACTGGTGGAGGTAAGCGGGATCGAACCGCTGACCTCTTGCATGCCATGCAAGCGCTCTCCCAGCTGAGCTATACCCCCAGGGCGTCCTGCTGTTCCAAACTTCAAACAACAAGGTCTCACACTTATAAAACAAAAAAGCCCCGAAAACGGAGCTCTTGAAAGACTCTGAGCGAGAGAGCTTTTGGCGGAGCGGACGGGACTCGAACCCGCGACCCCCGGCGTGACAGGCCGGTATTCTAACCAACTGAACTACCGCTCCGCAGCGGCTTAACTCAACTACATAATCACTTCAACTGCATCACTAATACTGCATGCCAGTAGACTGGCGTCCCCTAGGGGATTCGAACCCCTGTACTCACCGTGAAAGGGTGATGTCCTAGGCCTCTAGACGAAGGGGACTTGGACTTGCTGTACTGCTCTTCGCTTTGGACTGGTGGAGGTAAGCGGGATCGAACCGCTGACCTCTTGCATGCCATGCAAGCGCTCTCCCAGCTGAGCTATACCCCCGTTTCTCTAATCAATTCCTTCAACGTTTCGCTTGAAACGCGCCGGTTAGAGCGCGTTTTTTGCTGTTTCGTTGCCGGTTTTGTTTAGTGCCGTTGGCGAAGAAACGAGATTATGCACGAACTAAATTGGGCGTGCAAGTCGCTTCATGGCAAAAAGCAAAAAAGTTGCGAAAAAAGAGGGTTGGATGGGCATTTTGAGGGCGGATTTAGCGCTGCATTGGTTGCTGAGCGAGCCTGCGATTGATGCGGAAATCAATGAAATCAAAGACTTGTGCAGGTGCTATCGTGGATGGAAAAAATTTTTCGGCGTGTGGAATTTTCCACGCGAGGGCAGCGCGGAAAGTTGACGCGGATCGGCAAGGAAATCGACACATGAGCACTTATCCATGAGCAGCACAGGCTTTCCCACCGTCGCCCTGGGGCGCACGGACATGAACATCACGCGCATCGGCCTGGGCGCTTGGGCCATGGGCGGCAACGGGTGGGCGGTGGGCTGGGGGCCGCAGGACGACACCGAATCCATCAAGGCGCTCCGGCACGCGATCGACCGCGGCATCAACTGGATCGACACCGCCGCGGTCTACGGCCTGGGCCATTCCGAGGACATCGTGCGGCAGGCGTTGGGCCAGATGCCCGCCAGCGAGCGTCCGTACGTGTTCACCAAATGCGGCCTGACCTGGTCGCCCGAGCAGCCACAGGCGATGCCGCGGCGCACCGGCGCGCCGTCCAGCATTCGCCGAGAGCTTGAAGGGTCGTTGCGGCGATTAGGCGTCGAGCGCATCGACCTCTATCAGATGCACTGGCCTGCGGGAGACGGCACGCCGCTGGAGGCGTACTGGCAGGAATTGCTGGATCTGAAGCAGGCCGGGAAAGTCCGTGCGGTGGGATTGTCGAACCACAACCTTGCCCAGTTGCAGGCGGCGGAACACCTGGGGCATGTAGACACCCTGCAGCCGCCGTTCTCGGCAATCCAGCGCGCCGCGGCTATCGACCTCATTCCGTGGTGCGCGGCAAATGGCACGGGCGTGATCGTCTATAGCCCCATGAATTCGGGCTTGCTGACCGGCAAGTTCAGCGCCGAGCGTGCACGGGCCTTGCCGCCGGACGATTGGCGGGCGCGGCACGCGGATTTCCGGTCGCCCGAGCTGGAGCGCAACCTGGCGCTGGCCGATGCCTTCAAGCCCATTGCGGAGCGGCACGGCGCCACCGTGGCCGCCGCCGCAGCGGCATGGACGCTGGCGTGGCCGGGTGTGACGGGCGCCATTTTGGGGGCGCGCAGCGCATCGCAGGTGGACGGACTGATTGGCGCGGCCGAGCTGGAGCTGGATGCCGACGACATGCAGGCGATTGCAGACGCGATTGAAGTCACGGGAGCGGGGATCGGCCCGCTGCGCCCGCCCGACGAAACAGGCTCGCTGCCCGCGAACCTGTTTGCCTGAAGGAAGTCAGCCGCGCCGGGAAATCAGTCGCGCGGGGACGTAGGTGCTGCGTGGAATCAGCCGAACCGTGGAATCAGCCGCGGCGCGGGCGGCGGGCGCTGCCCACGGCCGCGATCAGCGCCAGACCGATCAGCGCCAGCGCGGTCTTGTCCCCAAAACGCGCGTAGGGCGTGAGCCCCGTCATGCCCTGCACCGATACCGGCAGCACACCCGCCTGCAACGGCGCGAGTTGGGCGGCAACCTGGCCCTTTGCGTCGATGGCGGCGGTGATGCCGGTGTTGGTGGCGGTCAGCATCGGGCGCGCGGTCTCGATGGTGCGCAGCCGGCCGATCTGCAGATGCTGCCGCAGCGCCCAGCTATCGCCGAACCAGCCCAGGTTGCTGACGTTGACCAGGATGGTCGCGCCGGGCTCGCCGTTGGGGCCGGGCTGCAACGCGGGCAGCAGGTCGGGACCGAAGAGGTCTTCGTAGCAGATGTTGAACGCGATGTGCTGGCCGCCGACGGCAAACGGGGTCTGGCGTTCGCCGCCGCGATCGAAGTCGCCCAGCGGGATGTTCAGCATCTCGACAAACCAGTGAAAGCCGGGCGGCACGTATTCGCCCCACGGCACCAGGTGGCGCTTGTCGTAGCGCATGGCGGTGTTGCCGCGCACCAGCTGTTCAACGGGCGTGGCGCCGTCAAAACCGATGACACTGTTGGTATAGCGCTCGCGGCCGTTGACGCGGTCATGCAGCGGCACGCCCATCGCGATGACGGTGTTGCGTTGGCCGGCCAGGTCGCGCCAGACTTCCCAGACGCGCGGATCGAGCTGGTCCTGGAAGATGGGCACCACTGTTTCCGGCAGGATCACCAATTGTGGCGCAGGTACGCCGGGCGCCGCGGGCAGGGCCGTCAGCTCCAGATGGCGCCGCAGGCTTTGCTCGAGGAGCGCAGGATCGAATTTCTGCGATTGTCCGATGTTGCCCTGCACGAGCCGCACGTTGAGCGGGTCGCCTACCGGCGCCGACCAGTCGATGCGGGACAGCGGCCAGCCCGCCGCAGCGAGCGCCACCGCGACGCCAGCGGCCAGCGCGTGGCGCGGACCCATGCCGGCCGTGCGCGAAGGCTGCCACAGGCTTGCCGCCGCCGCCGCGACGAATGCGGCCAGGAATGCCATGCCGTGCACGCCGAGCAGCGGCGCCCAGCCTGCAATGGGGCTGTCGACCTGCGCATAGCCGATGTTCAGCCACGGAAAGCCGGTGAGCAGCACCGAACGCAGCCATTCGAACGCGCCCCACATCGCAGCCCAGGCCAGCGTGGCGGCCAGGATGCGGGACGGGGGGGAATCGGCGGACAGCGGCGCGTAGCGGCGCGCCAGCGCATTGGCGGTCGCGGGAAACAGGGCCAGGAATGCCGACAGCGCCAGCACGGCCGCGACAGCCAGCGGTGCGGCAAGATCGCCGTAGCGGTGCAGGCTGATGAAGATCCAATACAACCCGAGCGCGTAGCTGGCAAAGTTGAACAGCCAGCCGCGTAGCCACGCCTGACGCGCCGACGGCGCATACAGCGTGACGCGCGCCAGCACGGCCAGCGCGGCGATCTGGGTGAACGCCAGCGCCCACCCGGGCAGCGGGCCGGGGGCAAAGGTCAGGGCGTGGACGGCGCCCGCCAGCACGAGGCCGGCGGCGCCACGCAGGAGTCGGCCGCGCGGGGTGCTGGTCATGCGTCGGTGGCGGGTGCTTCGGTCTGGGGTGTGGCCAGGCGCTTGACGCGCAGCCAGATGGCCCGGCGGGCGTCGCCGCGCGCCACTTCAAGGCGCAGGCCGTCGAAATCGGCGTGGTCGCCGCGGCGCGGAATACGGCCCAATTGGCCGCCCATCCAGCCGCCCACGCTGTCGTACTCGTCGTCGGGCAGTTGGCAGCCGAACACTTCGTTGAAGTGCGAGATGTCGGTGGCCGCGAGCACGCGCCACTGGTTCTCGCCTTCGGGGAAGATGGAATCTTCTTCAGTCTCGTCGAACTCGTCTTCGATGTCGCCGACGATCTGTTCCAGCACGTCTTCCATCGTCACCAGGCCCGAAATGCCGCCATGCTCGTCAATGACGATGGCCTGGTGGTTGCGGCTGGCGCGGAACTCGTGCAGCAGCACGTTCAAGCGTTTGGATTCGGGAATGAAGACGGCGGGGCGGACCAGCGTGCGCATTTCGATGTTGGGCTCGAGCATGCAGCGCAGCAGATCCTTGGCCAGCAGGATGCCGATGATGTTGTCGCGATCGCCCTCGTAGACGGGGAACCGCGAATGCGCGGTTTCGATCACCGAAGCCACCAGGTACGGGATGGGCTGCGTGACATCGAGCAGATCCATGCGCGAGCGCGGGACCATGATGTCGCCGACAGTGCCCTCGGACACGGCGAGCGCGCCCTTGATCATCTTGTACGACTCCGCGTCGAGCAACTGGCGTTCGTGCGCGGCTTCGAGGACGGCCTTGATGCCTTCGCGGTCCTCGGGCTCTTTGCGCACAAGGGAAAGCAGGCGGTCTAGGAGGGATTTGGTGGCGGGTTTGGTAGAGCGAGCAGGCGTCGCTTCGGGAGCAGGGTAAGGGTCAGACATCGTCCGGGAGGACAAGTTAGGGAGGAGCCAGCATAACCGATACTGGCCCTTCGTTTCTAACGCCGGCCCGGAAAATGGCTGCAATGGACGCGATCTGCGCCTTGCTGCACGCCATTTGCCGGCATTTTCTCAGGGTTGTCCCGAGGCTGCCGGCACGCGGGCGGCGGCGGTCAGTCGGCCACGTACGGATCGGCAATGCCCATCTGCGCAAGCGTCGCGGTTTCCAGGGCTTCCATGCGCTTGGCTTCGCGCGCTTTGATGTGGTCGTAGCCCAGCGAATGCAGCACGCCGTGGATGGTGAGGTGCGCGGCGTGGTCCAGCAGCGTCTTGCGCTGCTCGCGGGCCTCGCGCACCAGCACGGGCACGCACATGACGATGTCGCCGCGCGCCACGCCCACGGGATCGACGCCGTACTCGAAGGTCAGCACGTTGGTGGCGTAGTCGCGGCCGCGGAAGTCGCGATTCAGGCGGCGGCCCTCGGCCGCGCCGACCAGCCGCAGGCTCAGTTCAGCGGCCGAAAACTCGACCAGGCCGTCTTCAAAGGCGGCGCCCAGCGCGCGCTCTGCCCAGCGGCGCAGGCGCCAGCGGGGCAGGCGGGCCTCTTCGACGCCGTACTGCACGGACAGGGACAGCTCAGGCTTCATCTTCGGCTGCGCGGTCGTAAGCGTCGACAATGCGGGCGACCAGGGGGTGGCGCACGACATCGCGGCTGGTGAACTTGGTGGTGGCGATGCCCTGGACGTCATGCAGCACCTTGACCGCATGCGCCAGCCCGCTTTCCTGGCCGCGCGGCAGGTCGACCTGCGACGGGTCGCCGGTGATGACCGCCTTGCTGCCGAAGCCGATCCGCGTCAGGAACATCTTCATCTGCTCGGGCGTCGTGTTCTGCGCCTCGTCGAGGATGACAAAGGCGTGGTTCAGCGTGCGGCCGCGCATGTAGGCCAGCGGGGCGATCTCGATGGTCTGCTTCTCGAACAGGCGCTGGACCTTTTCGAAGCCCATCAGGTCGTACAGCGCGTCATACAGCGGGCGCAGGTACGGGTCGACCTTTTGCGCCAGGTCGCCAGGCAGAAAGCCCAGGCGTTCGCCGGCTTCGACGGCGGGGCGGGTCAGCACCAGGCGCTGCACCGTGTCGCGTTCCATGGCGTCGATGGCGCAGGCCACGGCCAGCCAGGTTTTGCCCGTGCCGGCAGGACCGACGCCGAACGTGATGTCGTGCTTGAGGATGTTGTTCAGGTAGTCGCGCTGGCGCGGCGTGCGCGGGCGCAGGTCGCTGCGCTTGGTGCGCAGCGCGATGCCGTCGCTTTCATCGTCCAGGGCGGGCAGGGCGTCCAGTTCCCTGGCCTGCTCTTCCTTGAGCTTGCCTTCCTGGCGGCCCACCCCGATCTCGACCAATCCAAGCTGGATGTCATCGATGGACAGGGCGCGGTGCACGGCCTGTTCGTGGAAGCGGCGCAGGATGCGGCCCGCCAGTTCGGCCCGCTCGCCTTCGATGGTGACGCGGCTGCCGCGGCGGGACAGCTTGACGGTCATGCCGTCGGCCAGTTGCCGCAGGTTCTCGTCCAGGGGGCCGCAGAGATTGGCCAGGTGGGTGTTGTCGCCGTCCAGGTTGACGATGACGGGCATGCTGCGACGCGCGCGGGGGCGGGGTGTGGTCATTCAGCCTCTTGCGAAGTGCGGTCCACGTCGGCCACGCGGGCACGCAGCGAATTCGTGTGCGCCTCGGTGATGACGACGTCGACCATTTGTCCGATGAGCCGCGCGGGCGCGGGGAAATTGACGATGCGGTTGTTCTCGGTGCGGCCCATGAGTTCGTTCGGGTCGCGGCGCGAGGGGCCTTCGACCAGCAGGCGCTGACGCGTGCCCACCATGTTGCGGGCGATCGTTGCCGCTTGGTCGTTGATGAGCGCCTGCAGGCGCTGCAGACGGCGCAGCTTAACGTCCTGCGGGGTGTCGTCGGTGAGGTCCGCGGCGGGCGTGCCCGGGCGGCGCGAGTACACGAACGAGAACGAGGTGTCGAAGCCGACGTCCTCGATCAGCTTGAGCGTCTTTTCGAAGTCTTCCTCGGTCTCGCCGGGAAAGCCCACGATGAAGTCCGAGGACAGCGTCAGATTCGGGCGGGCGGCGCGCAGGCGGCGCACGACGGACTTGAATTCCAGCGTGGTGTAGCCGCGCTTCATGCCGGCCAGCACGCGGTCGCTGCCGGCTTGCACGGGCAGGTGCAGGAACGACACCAGCTTGGGCAGGCGGGCGTAGGCGTCCACCATGCGCTGGGTCATTTCCTTGGGGTGCGAGGTCGTGTAGCGGATGCGCTCGATGCCGGGGATTTCATGCACGTATTCCAGCAGCATCGCAAAGTCGGCGATCTCGTCGGAGTCCGCCATGCGGCCGCGGTAGGCGTTCACGTTCTGGCCCAGCAGCGTCACTTCCTTGACGCCCTGGTCCGCCAGGTCGGCCACTTCGATCAGGACGTCATCGAATGGGCGCGAGACCTCTTCGCCGCGTGTGTAGGGCACGACGCAGAAGCTGCAGTATTTGCTACAGCCTTCCATGATCGAGACAAATGCCGTGGCGCCTTCGACGCGCGGCGGCGGCATGTTGTCGAACTTTTCGATCTCGGGAAAGCTGATGTCGACCTGCGAACGGCCTTCGTCGCGGCGGCGCTTGATGAGGTCAGGCAGGCGGTGCAGGGTCTGCGGTCCGAACACCACGTCGACATACGGCGCGCGTTTGACGATGGCCTCGCCTTCCTGGCTGGCGACACAGCCGCCCACGCCGATGACGAGGTTCGGATTGGTCTTCTTCAGGTGTTGCACGCGGCCCAGATCCGAAAACACCTTTTCCTGCGCCTTTTCGCGCACGGAACAGGTGTTGAACAGGATGACGTCCGCCTCTTCCGGGTTGTCGGTCAGTTCGAGCCCGCCCTGGTCCTCGCGCAGCACGTCGGCCATCTTGTCCGAGTCGTACTCGTTCATCTGGCAGCCGAAGGTGCGGATGTACAGCTTGCGGGGGGAGCCGGCGCCGGGAGTGGCCGAAGGCAGGGCGGCGGAGACGCCGTCGCGGGGATTGCCCGCGCGCTTGAGAGAGGTTTCTTGCATGATGGTCGCCGTGACGGGTGTAGATCCCGGGGGCTGGAAAGGGGGAAAGGGCGGATTTTAACCCTTGCCCAAGAATTGTTTCTTGGACGCGCGCGCGTTGGCCGTTACGATAGCGGTCCGCGCGCCCGCAGGCGCCGGTAAAATCCCTTTTTTCTCCCGAGCGGCACCGATGAATTCCAATCGCCTTACGCCTCCGGCAGCCGCTCCGTCCCTCGCTGGCGGGACCGGTTCCGCAGTCCAGGACGAATACCGAAATCCGTACCCCGCGTCCGTGTGGGCGCTGCTGGCGGGCGCGCTGGCGCTGGCCGCCGCGGCGTGTGCGCTGTGGGTCGACCTGCCGCTGGCCATCTGGATCCAGAAATCGGTGTCGGAAGGCGTCGACCAGTCCTTTGAATGGGTGGGCGAGCTGGGCGAAAGCGGCCATTACATCGTCATGGCGCTGGCGTTCTACGTGACCGGCCTGGTGGGCCTGGCGCGCGGATGGCGCAATCCGCTGCGTGTCAGCTATGCCGCCATGGCGCGCGGCAGCTTGCTGATGCTGTCGACCATGGCGGTCGGCGGGCTGGTGGTGCTGGTGCTCAAACGCACCGTGGCCCGGGCGCGGCCCGAGTTGTTCTTCGAGCAAGGCATTTACGGGCTGGGCGAATCGTTCTCGCGCGCTCAGCAGTTCAATTCCTTTCCGTCCAGCCACACCTACGCGGCCTTCTCCGTGGCGGTGGTGTTGGGCATTCTGGCGCCGCGTTGGCGCTGGGTGTTCCTGCTGCTGGCGGCGCTGGTGGCGATCAGCCGGCTGGTGAACCTGGATCACTACCTGTCGGACGTCATGACGGCTGCCGGCATCGCCGTGCTGGTCGGGCACTATCTGGCCCCCCGCGTGCTGTGCAGCAAGTATCAATGGCCGCTGCGCGCGCCGTGGCGCTGGTGGAAGAAAGGCTAAGGCATCACCTGGACGCCAGAGAAGACCGCGGGAGGCAGATCATCCCGCGGTTTTTTTTCGTTCGTTGAAAGGCGTCGTCGCGAGGCATGGCGTACAGGGACGGATACTCCAGGGCGGCAGGCTGTGGATGCAACCAAGGCGTCCGGCCCCGGAAGCACCCAACGCGCGTCAGGTCACGGCTACACCGCAGGCGTCACGTCAGCAGCTTGATTCCGGACGGCGTTTCGATCTGCGCGCGCAGGCGGGGCGGGCCATCGGCCTGCTCGACGTCGATCAGGCTATCCGCACCCATCCAGGCGAGCCCCTGGCGCAGCAGCGAGGCGCGGGGGTGGCAGCCGGTCAGACGCAGCAGCCGCAGCGGCTGGCGCGGCAACGTCGCACCCGGCGTGTTTTCCACGTCCCATTGGATCAGCGTCGGCAGCAGGCCTTCGCCGGCCTCGTAACCGGCTTCGCGCCACGCCGGCAGGCTGCCGTCATCCGGCACGGTCAGGCGCCAGCGCAGGTCGCCGCGCGTCATGGCGATGGCGGGTGGCAGCCGGTTGGGGTGTTCGGCCTGCATGCGCGTCAGGTCCAGCGGCGCCTCCACGCGCGCGGCCCAATGGGCCAGGAATGGCCCTTGTTCGATGCGTGCGCGCACGTCGCCCTGGTCCAGCCCGAACCAGCGGGGGCGATCAGGCGCCGGCGCATCGGGATCGATGGCAATGACTTCCAGGTACACGCCGTCCGCCATGCCCAGCACCCGGTTATGGGTGCCCATGCGCGGATGCGCCCCGCCGCCCTGCGACGTGATGCCGAGCAGGCCGGCAACATATTCGGTGCCGCTGGCGAGGTCCGCGGCGGCGATGACGATGTGGTCGATGGAGAGTTTCATGAGGGGCATGGTAACGAATCCGTGGATTGCCGTGCCCGGATACTTTCAAGGGATCCGCTCAGAGGCACTGCCCGAACGTCAAAAGAAAAACCCGTCGCAAGCGACGGGTTTTGCATGTCAGCAGGCCGGCAATCAGGCGACTTCGCCTTCCTCGCCTTCCTTCTTGACCGGCTTGACCAGGTCTTCGCGCTTGACGCCCATCCACATGGCCAGCGCGGCGGCGACGAACACCGACGAGTAGATGCCGAACCAGATGCCGATGGTCAGGGCCATGGCGAAGTAGTGCAGGGTGGGGCCGCCGAAGAACAGCATGGCCAGCACCATCATCTGGGTCGAACCGTGGGTGATGATGGTCCGCGAGATGGTCTGGGTGATGGCGCTGTTGATCACTTCGTGCACGTCCGCCTTGCGGTACTTGCGGAAGTTTTCACGGATCCGGTCCATGATGACCACGGATTCGTTCACGGAGTAACCCAGCACGGCCAGCACGCCGGCCAGCACCGCCAGCGAGAACTCCCACTGGAAGAACGCGAAGAAGCCGAGGATGATGACCACGTCGTGCAGGTTGGCGATGACGCCGGCGACCGCGAACTTCCATTCGAAGCGGAAGCCGAGATAGATCATGATGCCGATCACGACGACCAGCAGGGCCATCAGGCCGTTGTGCAGCAGTTCTTGCCCGACCTGCGGGCCCACGAACTCGACGCGGCGCAGTTCCACGCCCGAGTCGGCGGCCTTCAGTGCGGCCATGACGGTCTCGCTCTGCGTGGCGGACGTCTGGCCTTCCTGCAGGGGCAGGCGGATCATGACGTCGTGCGAGGTGCCGAAGTTCTGGACCTGGAAGTCGGTGTAGCCCAGCTTGGACACCACGCCGCGCACGTTTTCAAGCTGCGCCGTCTGGGCGTAGTTGACTTCCATGACCGTGCCGCCGGTGAACTCGATCGACAGGTGAAAGCCGCGCGTGACGATGAAGAAGACCGCCAGCAGGAAGGTGACGAGACTGATGATGTTCAGCACCAGCGCATGGCGCATGAACGGGATGGTGCGGTGAATCCGGAAAAATTCCATTTTTCGCCTTCGGTTCTTTTCTGTGGCGGACGGCCCGGGCCGTCCGCCCTATTTTCAGTTTGCCTTCGGCTTCCAGACTTCGCCGATGGAGATCGAGGTGAGCTTCTTCTTGCGGCCGTAGTACAGGTTGGCCAGCGCGCGCACGCCCACGACAGACGAGAACATCGAGGTCAGGATGCCCAGGCAGTGAACCACCGCGAAGCCCCGGATCGGGCCCGAACCGAACGCCAGCAGCGCCAGGCCCACGATCAGCGTGGTGAGGTTCGAGTCAAGAATGGTGCCCCACGCGCGTTCGAAGCCGTGATGGATGGCCTGCTGGGGTGTGGCCCCCGCGCGCAGCTCTTCCCGTATGCGCTCGTTGATCAGCACGTTCGAGTCAATGGCCATGCCCAGCGTCAGTGCGATAGCCGCGATACCGGGCAGCGTCAGCGTCGCCTGCAGCATGGACAGCAAGGCCAGCAGCAGCAGCACGTTGAAGGTCAGGCCGATCGTGGAGAACACGCCGAACAGGTGGTAGTAGATGATGATGAACGCGGCGATGGCCAGGAACCCGTACAGCGTCGAGTAGAAGCCCTTCGAGATGTTGTCGGCACCCAGGCTCGGGCCGATGGTGCGTTCCTCGATGATGGACATCGGGGCGGCCAGCGCGCCGGCGCGCAGCAGCAGTGCGGTGTCGGCGGCTTCTTCGGACGACATGCTGCCCGAGATCTGCACCTGGCCGCCCGCGATTTCGCCGCGGATGACAGGCGCGGTGACCACTTCGCCCTTGCCGTTTTCAAACAGCAGGATGGCCATGCGCTTGTTGATGTTGTCGCGGGTGACGTCGCGGAAGATGCGGGCGCCCTTGGAATCCAGCGTCAGGTGGACGGCGGCCTGCTGGGTCTGCGAATCGCGGCCGGGCTGGGCGTCCTGCAGGTTTTCGCCGGTCAGGATGACCTGGCGGCGGACCAGGATGGGACGGCCGTCGCGGTCGTTGTAGCGCTCGAGACCGAACGGGACGCTGCCGCCCAGCAGCGCGGCCTGCGCGGCGGGGGAGTCGTCGACCATGCGGATTTCGAGCGTGGCGGTGCGGCCCAGCAGTTCCTTGGCCTTGGCCACGTCCTGCACGCCAGGCAGTTGCACCACGATGCGGTCCGAACCCTGTTGCTGGATGACCGGTTCGGCCACGCCCAGTTCGTTGATGCGGTTGTGCAGCGTGTTGATGTTCTGCTTGAGCGCGGAATCCTGCACGCGGGTGACGGCGGCCGGGTTCAGGGAGGCCAGCAGCAATTGCTTGCCGCCTTCTTCGCGTTCGGTGAACTCCAGGTCCGGCAGGCGCGAGCGCAGCGTCGAGATGGCGCGGTCGCGGTCGTCGGTGTTGGCGAAGGTGGCGGCGATGCTCTGGCCGGAGCGTTCAACGCCGGCCACAGGAATCTTCTGGTCGCGCAGCACCGAGCGCACGTCGGCGGACAACGAGTCGTAGCGGGCGGTCAGGGCGCCCTGCATGTCGACCTGCAGCAGGAAGTGCACGCCGCCGCGCAGGTCCAGACCCAGGTACATGGGCTTGGGCGCGAACCAGCCCAGCGCGCGCATCCAGGGCGGCGAGGCCGGCAGCAGGTTCAGCGCCACGGTGTATTGCGGGTCGCCGGGAACGGTATTGAGCGATTTTTCGATCAGGTCGCGGGCCTGCAGCTGCACGTCGGTCGACGGGAAGCGGGCGCGCACGGTGCCGAGCGTGCCGTTCAATTCGAAATAGGCGCCTTCGTTGGGGATCTTGGCGTCGGCCAGGATCTGTTCCACGCGGGCCAGCACGGCGGTGTCGACCTTGACCGTGGCTTTGGCGCTGGACACCTGTACGGCGGGGGATTCGCCGTAGAAATTGGGAAGCGTGTACAGCAGGCCAATGAGGACCGCGACCAGGACCGTAATGTACTTCCAGAGGGGATAGCGGTTCATTGCCGGCTACTTCATTTAAAGAGATGAAAGGGCCGCCCGAGCGGGTGAGCGCGGCGGGCGGCGGTAGGCGCCTTCAAGGACAAGAGCCCCGTTGGGGCTCTTCTGGGACGCTTACAGGGCCTTGATGGTTCCCTTGGGCAGAACGGTCGAGACCGACGACTTCTGCATGATGACTTCGACGGGCTTGTCGGCCAGTTCGGACACTTCGACGGTGACGTAGCTGTCGTTGACCTTGGTGACCTTGCCGAGCAGGCCGCCGGCGGTGACGACTTCGTCACCCTTGGCCAGGGCCGCGATCAAGTTGCGGTGTTCCTTCTGGCGCTTCATCTGCGGACGGATCATCAGGAAATAGAGGATCACGAACATCAGGATGATGGGCAGCATGCCCATCAGCGCATTGCCTTCGGGGGCGGCGGCCTGGGCCACGACGAGGCTGGCGGTATCGATAACGGACATTGAATTCTCCTGCGTTTGAGTCTGTTTGGGTTTATCGCTATGTTTTTAATGCGCCCATCCCCGCGCGAGCCATGGATAGGGCAAGCCGACTATTGTATAGAGGTTATCGCCCGCCTTTAACCCGGATGTCATCCCGGGCGTCAAGGCGGCTTCCGTTTGCAGCGGCGGCCTGCCCGGACAAATGGGGGCGAAACCTGCCGGTAAAAGCCCCTGGCGGGGCTTTTTTAACCGGCTACTCGATGCCGCGGGCGCGGTCCGCGGCGAACTGGGCGCGCCAGGCGTCAAAGCGGCCTTCCGCAATGGCCTCGCGCATTTCTTGCATGATAGTCAGATAGAAGTGCAGGTTGTGAAGCGTGTTCAGGCGCGCGCCGGTGATTTCGTTGGCGCGCTGCAGGTGGTGCAGGTAAGCGCGCGAGAAATTGCCGCAGGTGTGGCAGCTGCAGCTCGGGTCCAGCGGGCGGGTGTCGTCGCGGTACTTGGCGTTGCGGATCTTCACGTCGCCAAAGCGCGTGAACAGCCAGCCGTTGCGGGCGTTGCGGGTGGGCATGACGCAGTCGAACATGTCGACGCCGCGGCTCACGCCCTCGACCAGGTCTTCGGGAGTGCCCACGCCCATCAGGTAGCGCGGGGCCTGGACGGGCAGCTTGGGCGTCACGTGCGCCAGGATGCGCATCATGTCTTCCTTGGGCTCGCCCACCGACAGGCCGCCGATCGCGTAGCCATGAAAGCCGATGTCCTGCAATCCGGCCAGGGACTCGTCGCGCAGCGACTCGTACATGCCGCCCTGCACGATGCCAAACAGCGCGTTCGGGTTGCCCAGGCGGTCGAATTCGTCGCGGGAGCGGCGCGCCCAGCGCAGCGACATGCGCATGGAGCGCGCGGCTTCTTCGACGGTGGCGGGGCGGCCGTCGATTTCATAGGGCGTGCACTCGTCGAACACCATGACGATGTCGGAATTGAGCGAGCGCTGGATGCGCATCGATTCCTCGGGCGTGAGGAACAGGCGCGCGCCGTCGATGGGCGAGGCGAACTTCACGCCTTCCTCGGTGATCTTGCGCATGCCCTGCAGGCTGAACACCTGGAAGCCGCCCGAGTCGGTCAGGATGGGTTTGTCCCACTGCATGAAGCCGTGCAGGCCGCCATGCTTTTCCATGATTTCGGTGCCGGGGCGCAGCCACAGGTGGAAGGTGTTGCCCAGCACGATCTGCGAGCCGATTTCCTTGAGCTCGTGCGGCATCATCGCCTTGACGCTGCCGTAGGTGCCCACCGGCATGAAGATGGGGGTCTCGACCACGCCGTGGTTCAGCGTGATGCGGCCGCGGCGGGCGCCGCCGTCGGTGGCGAGCAGTTCGAAGTTGAGTCCGGTCATGAGGCAGGGGTTTCGATGAACATGGCGTCGCCGTAGCTGAAGAAGCGGTAGCGCGCGGCGACGGCGTGGGCGTAGGCGCGGCGGATGGCCTCGACGCCGGCCAGCGCCGACACCAGCATCAGCAGGGTCGACTGGGGCAGATGGAAGTTGGTGACCAGCGCGTCCACCACCCGGTACTCATAACCGGGGGTGATGAACAGACGCGTGTCGCCCTGGGCGGGGGCCAGCGGGACGCCGGGGGCCGTGCGGCCCTCGGTCTGCGCGGCGGCCGATTCCAGCGCGCGCACGCTGGTGGTGCCGACAGCGATCACGCGTCCGCCCTTGGCCCGGGCCGCGGCAATCGCGTCCACGGTGGCCTGCGGAACGGTGAACCATTCGGCGTGCATGACGTGGTCGGCCAGGTTGTCCACGCGCACGGGCTGGAAAGTGCCGGCGCCCACGTGCAGGGTGACGAAGGCGCGGGCCACGCCCAGGCCCTCCAGGCGCTCCAGCGTGGGCTGGTCGAAATGCAGGCCGGCCGTGGGGGCGGCGACGGCGCCGGGTTCGCGCGCGTAGACGGTCTGGTAGCGGTCGTCGTCGCCCGCGTCCGCGGCGTGCGTGATGTACGGCGGCAGCGGCGTCGCGCCGTGGGCGTCCAGCAGGTCGAGCACGGGGCCGGGGAAGCGGATGTCGAAGAGTTCGCCTTCGCGGCCCAGCACCGTGGCCTCGAAGGCGTCGGCCAGGCGCAGCACCATGCCCGCGCCGGGCGACTTGCTGGCACGCACGTGCGCCAGGACGCGGTCGGGTTCGGTGATGCGTTCGACCAGCACCTCGATCTTGCCGCCGGTGATCTTGTGGCCCGGCAGACGCGCCTTGATGACGCGGGTGTCGTTGAACACCAGCAGGTCGTTGGGCCGCAAGAGGGAGGTCAAGTCGGCGAACTGGCGGTCATGCAGCTGGCTGGCGGCGTCCAGGTGCAGCAGGCGGCTGCCCGTGCGCTCGGCGGCCGGCGTCTGCGCAATGAGCTCGGGCGGCAGTTCGTAGTCGAAATCGGAAACGGTGAAGGACTGGGTCACGCGGGTATCTGGAGCAATGGGATCGGCCCTGCAAATGTCGAGCCATGCCGGTTGGGCGGGCTTGGGGCAACCGCATATTGTAAAGGGGACGGTTAATAGGGGCGGATCGGCGCCCCGCGCAAATAAATACGCCGCCAAAAGGCCCCGAGGGCCGTCCCGCGCCGCCCGTAACCGTTCCAGGTTTTGTATGCTCTCGGTTTTGCTGGACGAGCAACCAGGTGGGCGAGGCATGACGGGACAAGTGATCAGGCGGGTGGGCGGACTGAAGCAGTGGCTGGCCGGCGGTGTCCTGGCCTTGGCCGCGTGCGCTGCCTTTGCGCAGGTTCCCGGGTTGCCGCCCGACGTGGTGAAGGCCTGGAAAGCCAGCAAGCTGCCCGACAGTTCGCTGTCGCTGGTGGTGCAGGAGGTGGGCGGCCCGCGGCTGGTGGCGCTGAACGCCAAGGAGGGCCGCAATCCCGCGTCCGTGATGAAACTGGTCACGACCTGGGCGGCGCTGTCCGAGCTGGGGCCCAATTACGTCTGGCGCACCGAATTCATGACGGCGCCCGGCTCGCGCCCCGACGCCAAGGGCGTGCTGACCGGTCCGCTGTACCTGCGGGCCGGGGGCGATCCGCAATTCCTCATGCAGGATCTATGGACACTGCTGCGCGAGCTGCGGCTGCGCGGCGTCAAGCAGATCAATGACCTGGTGATCGACCGCAGCATCTTCGGCCAGGTGTCGATCGACCCCGGCGCGTTCGATGGCGCGCCCGACCGGGCCTACAACGCCAGTCCTGACGCGCTGATGGTGGGCTTTGGCGCACTGCGGCTCCTGTTCACGCCGGACCCGGTCGCCAATAAATGGGTGCCGCTGATCGACCCGCCGCTCCCCGGCCTGAAAATCGAAGGCCAGGTGGAGTGGAGCGACATCCGCTGCCCGGGTCCGCCGGTGGTCACGACCGATCCCGTCATTACCCAGCAGGGCGTGACCATCCGCGTCAACGGCAAGGTGGCGGGTTCGTGCGGGGAGTTCAGCCTGTATCGCCTGGCGCTGTCCCAGCCCGAGTACGCCACCGAGGTCTTCCGCATGCTCTGGAAGGAACTGGGCGGCACGTTCAAGGGACAGGTCCGGTCCGGCATGGTGCCGGCGGACGCGGTGGTGCTGGCCTCGCATGATTCGCCGACGCTGGCCGAGGCCATCCGCCAGATCAACAAGCGCAGCAACAACGTCATGGCGCGCACCCTGCTGCTGACGCTGGGCGCCGAGCGCGGCCGCCGGCCGGCCACTGTGGCCAGCAGCGAAGAGGTTGCCAAGCAACTCCTGGCCAAGCAGGGGCTGGACATGCCGGAGCTGGTCATCGACAACGGCGCCGGCCTGTCGCGCGAGGCCCGTGTGTCCGCGGATAGCCTGGCGTCGATGCTGACCGTGGCCTGGAATTCGCCGGTGATGCCGGAATACATTTCGTCCTTTGCCATCGCCGGCGTGGACGGAACGGTGCGCCGCCGCCTGAAGGGCAACGGCACGCTCGGCATGGCGCATCTGAAGACCGGCTCGCTGCGCGACGTGCGTTCGATCGCCGGCTACGTGCTGGGGGCGAGCGGCAAGCGCTATGTCGTCGTCAGCATCGTCAACCACGAACAGGCTGGCGCGGTCCGAGCCTTCGACGACGCCTTGATCTCCTGGCTCGCCGAACAATGAATGTAGGCCCCCACGCCGCGCGCACGTTGTGCGCTAGCTGCCCCCCGAGGGGGGCTGCCCCGCCTTGGGGCGGCCCGGCGGCGGGGCGGGCTTAAAACGTTTACGATCCTCCCATGTGCCCACGACCATGAAAGGCAAGCGCGCCGCGCCTTGCCCGCGGCCGCCTGAGGCCAAAAGAATTCTGACCAACAAATACTCTGGAGAGTTACGCACATGCCCGTGCACGAAATCCGCCATCCGCTGATCCGCCACAAGCTCGGGATCATGCGGCGCGCCGACCTCAGTACCAAGAGCTTCCGTGAACTATCGCAGGAAGTGGGCGCGTTGCTGACGTATGAAGCGTCCAAGGACCTGCCGCTGGCGCCCGCCACCGTCGAGGGCTGGTGTGGCCAGGTCGAGGTCGAGAAGATCGCCGGCAAGAAGGTCACCGTCGTGCCGATCCTGCGCGCCGGCATCGGCATGCTGGACGGCGTGCTGAGCCTGATTCCGGGCGCCAAGGTCAGCGTCGTGGGCGTGGCCCGCAACGAAGAGACGCTGGAAGCCCACACGTATCTGGAACGCCTGGTCGGCGAACTGGACCAGCGCCTGGCGCTGATCGTTGACCCCATGCTGGCGACGGGCGGCTCGATGGTCGCCGCCATCGACCTGCTCAAGCGCGCCGGCTGCAAGGAAATCCGCGCGCTGGTGCTGGTGGCCGCGCCGGTGGGCATCGACGCGGTGCTGGCCAAGCACCCGGACGTGCACATCTACACCGCGTCCATCGACGACGGCCTGAACGAGCACGGCTACATCATGCCGGGCCTGGGCGACGCCGGCGACCGCATCTTCGGCACGCAGCAAAAGGGCTGAAAGCAAAAGGGCTGAAGACGCGTTGCGGCCGGTTCCCTTCCCGGGATCGGCCGGACCTCGACCGCACAGCGGCCCAGGACCGCGCCCGGTCAGCAGGTCAGGTTTTCACGCCGTAACCGCCGGCTGTCCCAGGTGCTGGCCGAACCAATGCAACTGCGGCGCCAAGCCGGCGACCTCGCCCACGATCAGCAGGGCGGGGGACCGGACGGCATGTTCCCGCGCCAGTTCCGGCAGTTGCGCCAGCGGACCCGACACCACACGCTGTTCGGGCCGGCTGCCGTTTTCGATGAGCGCAAACGGCGTCTCGGGCGAACGGCCATGGCGCAGGAGGCGCTGGGTCAGCAATTCAAGCTGGCCCACACCCATATAGAACGCCAATGTCTGTTTTTCGCGCGCCAGCGCGGGCCAATCCAGGTTGTCTTCATCTTCGCGGCAATGCGCGGTGATCAGGCGCACCGATTGCGCGTGCTCACGGTGCGTCAGCGGAATGCCGGCATAGGCGGCACAGGCCAGCGCCGCCGTAATGCCCGGCACCACTTCGTAGCGCACGCCGTGCGCGCGCAGAAATTCCAGTTCCTCGCCGCCGCGGCCAAAAATGAATGCATCGCCACCTTTTAGCCGCACCACGCGGCGGCCGGCGTGCGCGTGTTCGACCAGCAGCGCATGGATGCGCGCCTGCGTCGCGTGATGGTTTTCGCCGGGCAGCTTGCCCACCGACACGCGTTCGGCGTCGCGCCGGGCAAGCGACATGACCTCGTCGCTGACCAGCCGGTCGTAGAGGATGACGTCGGCCTCGTTCAGGGCGCGCAGGGCCTTGAGCGTCAGGAGACCGGGGTCGCCAGGGCCAGCGCCGACCAGCACCACGCTGCCCTCGGCGGGCGCGATGGGCGAGGCCAGCGCATCGGCCAGCGCGGCCTCGGCCTGCGCCGGTTGTTGCTGGCGCAGGAATCCCGCGACCGGGCCATCCAGCAACCAGTCATAGAAGCGGCGGCGCGCGCCCAGGTCCGGGTGGCTGGCGCGGATGCGTTTGCGGTAGGTGGCCGCCAGGCCGGCAAGCTGGCCCAGCGTGTGATCGAACAGCGATTCAATGCGCTCGCGGATGCGGCGGGCCAGCACGGGGGCCACGCCCGACGACGAAATGGCGACGATGACCGGCGACCGGTCGACGATGGACGGCACCTGGAAAGACGACAGCTCGGGGTCGTCCACGACGTTGGTGAATATGCGGCGCGCTTTCGCAGCCTCTGAGACCGCGGCGTTGACCGCGCGATCGTCGGTGGCGGCCACGACCAGCCACATGTCGTGCAGCCAGGCGGGGTCGAACGGCCCCGGCAGATGGCGGATACGGCCCTCGGCCGCAAGGGCCGCCAGGGCCGGCGTTAGTTCGGGCGCGCCCACGACCACATTGGCACAGGCCTCCAGCAGCGCGAGCGTCTTGCGTTCGGCGACGGCGCCGCCGCCAACAACGAGTACCAGCCGGTCTGTCAGATCGGCAAAAATCGGGAAAAGCTTCATGAATGCCAGCCTCGGGCGTACCCGGCTCAATGTGGGTCGATGATAGGGACGGGTTCTCATCCCCACAACTTTTGATTTCTTTATTTCATATAGCCAAAATTTATTTGGCAGCGTGTCAGGCGCTGCCCAGCCATTGGCTCATTTCGACGACTTCGCGGGCGACTTCGCCCAGCCGTTTCTGGCTTTGCATGGCGCGCTCGCGCAGCAGCCGATGCGCGTCTTCCTCGGAAACGGCGCGCGTCTTCATCAGGATACCCTTGGCCTTCTCCACCCACTGCCGGTCCGCCAGGCGGAGCTGGGCCTCGCGCAGTTCCTCGCGGCGGGTCTTCTCCACGGCAAAGCGCTCGATCGCCACGGTCAGCAGGGGTTCGATGCGGGCGGCCGGCACATCGCCCACCACATAGGCGGCCACGCCTGCGCGTAGCGCCGTGCGGATGGTCTCGCGGTTGTCGTTGTCGGTGAACATCACGACTGGCCGGTCGCTGTACGAACTGGCGACGCAGATGTTCTCCAGCGTGTCGCGGCCGGGGGCGTCGCTGTCGATCAGTACGACGTCGGCGGCGGACTGCGCGATGCTGGCGGCCAGGTCGGCGCCCGGGGCCACCTCGGCGACGACGTGCACGCCCGCTGCGGCAAGCGTTTGCCGCAGCGACGCCGCGCGTCCTTCGCCATCGTTGAGCAGCATGACCTTCAGCATGAAACACCCCCTGTCTGCTTGCTGATGCAAGTTCCATGCCATGGTTGCCGCACGCGGCGGCGGGTGCCTGAGCAAGGTGGCGGGGCGCGCGCCGCACAGCGATGGTGCGCTGCGGCATCGCTCTGCGCACCAATATGGCTCCGCCCCTGATTCACGGCAGCACGGCGCTGACGCCGCGGAATCGCCGCAGCGCCAGCGCCCGCGCGGCCTGCAGGGCGGTTGGCATCTTTCCGCGAAAAACTGGCACAGCGATTGCTTAAGTGAAAACGGGGCGGCCAACGGCGGTCGCCCGACGCAACACGCCGCGACACGCGGCCAGGGACAACGACGTTCCGCTGCGCCATCGGATCCAGATCCGTGGCGCGCGGGACGTTTTTTTTTTCCGCCATTTTTTCCGTCACCCCGCAAGGAACCCTCCATGACGCTCATGACCCGCAGTTCCTCGACCGTCACCGCGCCCGCCGACGCGACCGCCAACGCCAGCCGCCGCAAATGGCTGGGCGGCACGGCGCGCGCGGTAGCCGGCGCCGGCCTGCTTTCGCTGGTCGATCCGCTGGTGCGCGCCGGCGCATGGGCCGCCGGGACAGACGCGCCGGAAAAGACCGAGGTCAAGATCGGCTTCATTCCGCTGACCGACTGCGCCTCGGTGGTGATGGCGTCGGTGCTCGGCATCGACAAGAAGTACGGGGTCAAGATCACGCCGTCGAAGGAAGCATCTTGGGCCGCCGTGCGCGACAAGCTCATGAACGGCGAACTGGACATGGCCCACGTGCTGTACGGCCTGGTCTACGGCGTGCACATGGGCATCGGCGGTCCGAAGAAGGACATGGCCGTGCTGATGAGCCTGAACCAGAACGGTCAGGCGATCACGCTATCGAACAAGCTGCTGGAAGCGGGCGCACGCGACGGCGAATCGCTGGCCAAGCTGATGGCGGCCGACAAGCGCGAATACACCTTCGCACAGACCTTTCCGACGGGCACGCACGCGATGTGGCTGTATTACTGGCTGGCGGCTCATGGCATCAATCCCATGAAGGACGCCAAGGTGATCACCGTGCCGCCGCCCCAGATGGTGGCGAACATGCGCGTGGGCAACATGGACGGCTACTGCGTGGGCGAGCCGTGGGGGGCGCGCGCCATCATGGACAAGATTGGCTTCACCACGGTGACGTCGCAGGGCATCTGGACCGACCACCCCGAAAAGGTCCTGGGCGCCAGCGCCGACTTCGTGAACCGCAATCCCAATACCGCGCGTGCGGTCACCGCCGCGATCCTGGAAGCCGGCAAATGGATCGACGCGTCGCCCGAGAACCGCCGCAAGACGGCCGAGACCATCGCCGCCAAGTCCTACGTCAACACCGATGCGGGCGTCATCGTGGACCGAATGCTGGGGCAGTACGACGATGGCTTGGGCAAGAAGTGGTCGGACGCGCACGCCATGCGCTTCTATGCGGACGGCGCCGCCAATTTTCCGTACCTGAGCGACGGCATGTGGTTCCTGACACAGCACAAGCGCTGGGGCTTGCTGAAGGAGCATCCCGATTACCAGGCGATCGCCACCCAGATCAATCGCGTCGACGTCTACAAGCAGGCCGCGCAGGCCGCGGGCGTTGCGCTGCCCGCCAGCGAAACGCGTACGTCCAAGCTGATCGACGGTGTGGTCTGGGACGGCAGCAATCCGGCGGCGTATGCCGACGGTTTCAAGGTCAAGGTCTGATGGCCACCACCAAAGGGGACTCGAAATGTCTACCGTAACGATGACAACCCGCGGCGACGCATTCGCCGCGTTGTGGCGGGAACGCCTGGAATCCGCGCTGAAGGCGGTCGTGGGGCCCGTCGCCGGCTTTGCGCTCTTCGTGCTGGTCTGGCAGGTGGTGGCGATGCGCATACCGGAGATCCCGACGCCGGGCGTCACGTGGCATGCGGCCGTCGAGCTTTTCTCGGACCCGTTCTACGACAACGGCCCCAACGACAAGGGCATCGGCTGGAACCTGCTGGCTTCGCTGGAACGCGTGGCGATCGGCTTCGGGCTGGCGGCGCTGGTCGGCATCCCCGTGGGCTTTGCGATCGGCCGTTACGCCGCCGTGCGCGCCATGTTCTCGCCGATCGTCAGCCTGTTGCGGCCGGTGTCGCCGCTGGCGTGGCTGCCGCTGGGGTTGCTGCTGTTCAAGGCGGCCAACCCCGCCGCGATCTGGGCGATTTTCATCTGTTCGATCTGGCCGATGATCATCAACACCGCCGTGGGCGTGTCTCGCGTGCCGCAGGACTACCTGAACGTGGCGCGCGTGTTGAACCTGTCCGAATGGAAGGTGACGACCAAGGTGCTGCTGCCTGCCGTGCTGCCCTACATGCTGACCGGCGTGCGGCTGTCGATCGGCACCGCCTGGCTGGTGATCGTGGCCGCCGAGATGCTGACGGGCGGCACGGGCATCGGATTCTGGCTGTGGGACGAATGGAACAACCTGAAGGTCGAGCACATCGTCATCGCCATTTTCGTGATCGGCATCGTGGGGCTGCTGCTGGAAACCCTGCTGGTCGCGCTGGCCCGCCGTTTCACCTATACCGAGGAATAGCGCCATGAAGAAATTCGTACGCATCGAACGCGTGGGTCAGACCTTCGACACCCGCAAGGGCGCCTTCGTGGCGCTGCGCGATATCGACCTGACGGTCGAGCAGGGCGAGTTCATCACGCTGATCGGCCACTCCGGCTGCGGCAAGTCCACCTTGCTCAACCTGATCGCCGGGCTGACCCGGCCGACCAGCGGCGTGCTGCTGTGCGCCGAACGCGAGATCACCGGCCCGGGGCCCGACCGCGCGGTGGTGTTCCAGAACCATTCGTTGCTGCCGTGGCTGACGTGTTTCCAGAACGTGCACCTGGCGGTCGAGCGGGTATTCGGCGCCACGGAAAAGCGCGCCCAGCTGGCCGAGCGCACGCGCGCCGCGCTGGACCTGGTGGGCTTGCTGCCCGCGCAGAACAAGCTGCCGCGCGAGATTTCCGGGGGCATGAAGCAGCGTGTGGGCATCGCGCGCGCGCTGGCGATCGAGCCGGGCGTGCTGCTGATGGACGAACCGTTTGGCGCGCTGGACGCGCTGACCCGCGCGCATCTGCAGGACGAGTTGCTCAAGATCGTGGCCAAGACGCGCACGACCACGATCATGGTCACCCACGACGTGGACGAAGCCGTGCTGCTGTCGGACCGCATCGTGATGCTGACCAACGGGCCGGCCGCGACCATCGGGGAGATCCTGCCGGTGCCGCTGTCCCGTCCGCGCGATCGCGTGCGGCTGGCCAACGATCCGACGTATCTTGCGTGCCGCGCGGGCGTGGTGGACTTTCTGCATCGCCGGCACGGTAATCCCGAACGTTCGCAGGCCGCGGCGCAGGCGAATGCGGTCCTGTCGGTTGTGCCCGCGCCGTTGGAAGAAGCAGCGGCGACGGCACGCGCCGCCGCGTAGGAGGTCTGTCATGCAAGCCAGGCAGAAGCTGGTCGTGGTCGGCAACGGGATGGCCGGGATTCGCACCGTGGAGGAGCTGCTCACGCTCGCGCCGGATCTCTACGACATCACGGTGTTCGGCGCCGAGCCTCACACCAACTACAACCGGATCCTGCTGTCGCCCGTGCTGACCGGCGAACGCACGCTGCAGGACATCGTGCTGAACGACGAGGACTGGTATGCACGCCACGGCATCCGGCTGCTGCGCGGCCGCACGGTGACGGATATCGATCGCGCGCGGCGCGTGGTGCAGGCCGACGACGGTTCTCGTACGCCTTACGACAGGCTGCTGCTGGCAACCGGGTCCACGCCTTTGATCCTGCCGGTGCCGGGTCATGATCTGGACGGCGTGGTGGCGTTTCGCGACATCGGCGACGTCAATCACATGATCGACGCCGCCACGCGCTACCGTCACGCGGTGGTGATCGGCGGCGGATTGCTGGGCCTGGAGGCCGCCAACGGCCTGGCGGCGCGCGGCATGACCGTGTCGGTGGTGCACCTGGGCGCGGCGTTGCTGGACCGCCAACTGGACGGCGAGGCTGCCGCGCTGCTGCGCGAAAACCTGGAAGCGCGGGGGCTGACGTTTTTGCTCCAGCACCAGACCGAGTCGATCCTGGGCGGCACGGACGGGCGCGTGCGCGCGGTGCGCTTTGCCGACGGCACGGAAGTCCCGGCGGATCTGGTGGTAATGGCCGCCGGGGTGCGGCCCAACACCGAACTGGCCCAACGCTGTGGACTGCATGTGGATCGGGGGGTGGTGGTGAGCGACACCTTGCAGACGTTCGACCCGCGCATCTATGCGGTGGGGGAATGCGTCAGCCACCGTGGCACGGCCTACGGGCTGGTCGCGCCGCTGTTCGAGCAGGCCAAGGTCGCGGCCAATCACCTTGCGCTGCACGGCATCGGCCGTTACGAGGGCAGCGTCACGTCGACGAAACTCAAGGTGACCGGCATCGACCTTTTCTCCGCGGGCAACTTCGCGGGCGGCGCGCAGACCGAGACGATCACGCTGGCCGACATGCCGGGCGGCGTCTACAAGAAACTGGTTATTCGCGACGACCGCCTGGTCGGCGCCTGCCTGTACGGCGATACGGCGGACAGCGCCTGGTACGTGCGGCTGATCCGCGAAGGCGTCGGCATCGGCGCGCTGCGCGACCGGCTGATGCTGGGCGAAGCGGGGGCGGAGTAGGACATGGACATGCCGATGGCGCGACGGATTGAAATCGTCAACGAAGCGGCGCGAGACGTGGCGTCGGTCTGCTGTTATTGCGGCACCGGCTGCGGGGTGCGCGTGCAGGTGCGCGATGGTGCGGTCGTTGGCGTGCGCGGCGACGAGTCGCATCCGGCCAATCGCGGCCGCTTGTGCAGCAAAGGTCTGGCGCTTGCCGACACCGTGCGGCGCGATGACGCGCGCGTGTTGTCGGCGCAATGGCGTTCGGCGCGCGATCAGCCCCTTGAGGATGTCGCGCTGGCGCAGGCGCTGGACATCGCCGCGGACCGGCTGGCCGACGCGATTACCCGGCACGGCCCGGATGCCGTGGGCTTTTATCTGTCCGGACAGTTGCTGACCGAAGACTATGCCGTCTTCAACAAGCTGGCGCGGGCGCTGGCAGGCACGAACAACATCGACACCAATTCGCGCCTGTGCATGTCAAGCGCGGTGTCGGGCTACAAGCGCACGCTGGGCGCGGACGCGCCGCCCGCCTGCTACGAAGACCTGGAACTGGCCGACACCGTGCTGATCGCCGGGTCCAACATGGCCTACGCGCACCCCGTGCTGTTTCGCCGGCTGGAAGCCGCGCGGGCCAGCCGGCCGCACATGAAGGTGATCGTGATCGACCCGCGCCGCACCGACACGGCGGCGTTTGCCGACCTGCATCTGCCGATCGCGCCAGGGTCCGACGTGGCGCTGTTCAACGCCATGCTGCATGTGATGCTGCGCGAGGGGCTGGTCGACGAGGACTACATCGCGCGCCATACCGAGGGCTTCGAGACGCTACGGGCGCGCGTGCAAACGGTGACACCCGAGGCGGCGCAGCGCCTCTGCGGCGTGCCGGCGCAGGACATCGTCCAGGCGGCGCGCTGGTTCGGCCAGGCGCCGGCGGCGCTGTCGCTGTACACGATGGGCTTGAACCAGTCGGTGGCGGGCACTGACAAGAATGCGGCGCTGATTCACCTGCATCTGGCCACCGGCCAGATCGGGCGTCCCGGCGCGGGGCCGTTTTCGCTGACGGGCCAGCCCAACGCCATGGGCGGGCGGGAAGCGGGCGGCATGGCGACCCTGCTGCCGGGCCATCGCGATCCCGCGTCGGCCACGGACCGCGCCGAGGTCGCGCGGCTGTGGGGGCTGAAGCGCCTGCCCGACGCGCCAGGCGCCACGGCGCTCGACATGTTCGACGCGGTGCTGGACGGGCGCATCAAGGTGTTGTGGATCGCGGCAACCAATCCCGCGCAGTCGCTGCCGGATCAGGCGCGCGTGCGGGCCGCGTTGGCCCGCGCGGAGTTCGTCATCGTGCAGGAGGCATTTGCCGGCACCGAGACGCTGGCCCATGCCGACCTGGTGCTGCCCGCGGCGACCTGGCCCGAGAAATCCGGCACGGTGACCAACTCCGAGCGGCGCATCAGCCGGGTCCGCGCCGCCATCGCGCCGCCCGGCGACGCGCAGCCCGACTGGCGATTGGCCCAGGCAGTTGCGCAGCGGCTCGCGGCGCGCATCGCGCCGGCCAAGGCGGCGCTGTTTGCCTATCGCGACGAAAGCGAGATCTTTGCCGAGCACGCCCGCATGACCGCCGGCCGGGACCTGGACTACAGCACGGTGGATTACGCCGTGCTGGCGCAGCACGGACCGCAGCAATGGCCGTACCGGGCGGGGCAGGGCACCGCGCGCCTGTACGCCGACGGCGTGTTTCCCACCACCAGCGGCCGCGCCCGGTTCTGCGACGTCGCATGGCGGCCGACCGCCGAAACCGTTTCCGGCGACTTTCCGCTGCAACTGACGACGGGCCGGTTGCGCGATCACTGGCACACGATGGCGCGCACCTCGCTGGCTCGCGTGCTGACGCAGCATGTCGAGGAGCCATGGGTATCGCTGCATCCGGAGGACATGCGCCGCCTGGATCTGGCGCCCGGGTCACTGGCCCGGCTGCAGTCGCGGCGCGGCGCGCTGGTGCTGCCGGTGCAGGCGGACGCGTCGCTGCTTCCCGGCCAGGCCTTCGTGCCGATGCACTGGGGTAGCGCGTTCATGGCCGGCTTGGGCGTGAACGCGCTGACCAACCCGGCAGCCGATCCGATATCGCGCCAGCCCGAGCTCAAATTCAGCGCCGTGCGCGCCGAGCGGGCGGGCCTTGCGTGGCAGGCGGCGGCGTGGCGGCAGGGCGATGCAGCGGCGCTGCGCACCCGGCTGGCGCCCTGGCTGCACCGCTTCGACTATGCCGTCGTCCTGCCGGTGGGCGCGGGCGGCGTCCGGTTGCGGCTCGCCAGCCGCGTCGCGCCAGAAGCCGACGTGCTGCACGAGTTGGCAGACACGCTGGACCTGCGGCGTCCCGATGTGGCGTACGACGATCCGGCGCGCGGCTATTTGCGCCGGGTCAGCGCCGGCCAAGGCACGCTGCATGCCTTTCTGCTGACGGGCGACCTGCGCGCGCAGGAGCCGCTGCTGGCGTGGGCTGCGGGAGGCGAGGCGCCCGCCAGCATCGCGGCGCTGCTGATGGGACGCGTTGCGGGCGCGGTGCGTTCGCGCACCCTCTGCGTCTGCAATGGCGTTAGCGAAGCGGCCATCCTGAAAGGCATCGAAGGCGGCTGCGATCTGGCGGGGCTGAAGGACACGCTGGGTTGCGGCACCGGCTGCGGTTCGTGCGTGCCGGAGATCCAGGCGCTGATGGCGCGCGCCCCCGCGGCGCCGGTGCTGGCGTGACGACACGTTCGGACATACGCCGGGCACGGCAACCGGTGTAGTATCAAGCCAGCTGTCCCCAAGGCGGGACGGCGCTTTCGGATTTCTGGAGTGGCTTGTGACGACGATGCGAAAAATGGCATCCCTGGTTTTTGCGGCCGGCGCGTTGGGCGCGGCCGCTACGGCGCAGGCCGGCGTGTGTGACGCGAAGTTCATGCACGACGGCGGCGCCGTCCAACTGACCGGCTCGGGCAATCTGGCGCTGGGCGCGGATCTGACCTTCGCCGAAGTTACAAAAAGCAATGGCGACAACTGCCGCGCGCGCGTGCAGGGCGTTGCCCGATTCAGCTACGCGGGCCTGCCGCCCGGCAAGTCCAAGCTCGACTACCTGATGACCGTCAAGGGCGGCCAAGCCACCTTCCTGCGCTACGCCAGCGCGGGCGAAGCGCCCAAGCCTTCCGAAGGCCAGTTCGACCTGCGCATGCTGGGTCTCTTTGCCTACGACGGCAAGCTGGCGGCGGGCCAGAAGCTGCCCGGTTCGTCGTTCCGCCTGAAGATCGGCAAGGAAGCGCCGGTGGGCGGCCAGCCCAGCACCACGGTGCGCATCGGTGAAAAATCGGTTGGTCAGAAGACCTCGATGGACACCGCACTGGGCAAGCAGTCGTGCCACCCGATCACCTACACGCGCAATTCGGATCCCACGATGGCCACGTTTCAGGGCCTGACCATTCCCATCCCCGGCATGAACACGACGGTCACCGATTGGTATTGCCCGGCCGTGAATCTGGTGATGAAGCAGGACATCGATCAGGGCGGCGTGAAATCCGCCGTTGAGATTACGCAGATCAAGTAGCACCCGGTAGCAAGCGGGCGTTTCCGCCCGCATGGCCGCTGGTATCATCGTTTCCGTCATGGACACACAACAGGAGCTCAGAAAATGGCAACGAGAAAATCCGAAGACGTCGCAAAAGAAAAACTCATGGACAGTGTCAAGACCAGCCTGAACGACGCCGAAAGCCTGCTGCGCGAAGCCGCCAGCAGCACCGGCGACAAGGCCAACGAACTGCGCGACCGCGCCATGACCTCGCTGCGGCGCACGCGCGAGGCCCTGTACGAAGCGCAAGACGCCGTCCTCGAACGTGGCCGCAAGGCTGCCCGTGCGACGGATGACTACGTGCACGACAATCCCTGGCAAGCCATCGGGGTCGCAGGCGTGACCGGCCTGCTGCTCGGCTTGCTGATCAGCCGCCGCTGACAGGGCAGGACGTCCGGGCGGCAGGCACGGCTTCATGCCGTTGCCTGCCGCCCGGCGTTCTTTCAGCCATGGGTCTAAGAAAAACTGTTTTCGGTGTTGCCTCCAGCCTGGTCGGGCTGATGCGCACGCGGCTGGAGCTGCTGGCTCTGGAAGCCGCGGACGAAAAGGCGCGCCTGCTCAAGCTGCTGGGCCTCGCGTTTGCGGCCCTGCTATTTCTGACGCTGGCGGTGCTGGTGGCCACCATCACCATCGCCGTGGCGTTCTGGCCCACGGAAGACCGCTATCTGGCCCTCGGGCTGCTGGCGGCGTTCTATGGGGTGGCCGGCGTGGTGTTGTTGCTGGTGGTGCGCCACGGACTCGTGTACGGACAGACGCCGTTTTCGGCCACGCTCGAAGAGCTGGGCCGGGATGCGGAACTGCTGGACCGGGTGCGCGACATGCATGCCGACGACGAGACGCCGGTGCGCCGGCGCGAGGAGTTCTAAGCCATGTCGAAAAGATCTCCGACTGTCGACCGCGCCGTGCGCATCGAATTGCTGCGCGCCCGCGCGGCCATCGAGCGCGAGTCGCTGGCACAGAACATCGTGTCGGCCGGGCGCAGGCTCGAGCCCAGCGCGCTCATCCGCGGCATGCTGCCGGGTCTGGCGTCTGGCGGCGCGTCCCGCTGGGCGTTGCAGGCCATCACGATGGCGCGGCGTTATCCCATCATCAGTTCGTCGCTGTCCGCCATGTTCATGCGTGGCGGCAAGCGCGGCAAGCTGTTGAAGCTGGCCGGCGGCGCCTTCGTGGGCTGGCAGCTCTTGAAGGCCTGGCGCGGCGCGCGCCAGGACGACGACCGGGAACGCGACTGACGCCAGCTGCCAGATAAAAACCCCGCCGCTCAACCGGTCCCGCACCGCCAGACTTTCGTCCAGCAATGCGGGCCCGGCCAGGCGGCGGGGTTTTTTTATGCGCAGGCAGTGGCGCGTCTACAGTCCCAACTGCCCCCACATATCGTCCACGCGCTTCTTGACATCCGCGTCCATCGTGATGGGAGTGCCCCATTCACGATTCGTCTCGCCCGGCCACTTGTTGGTGGCGTCCAGGCCCATCTTGCCGCCCAGGCCGGACACGGGCGACGCGAAGTCCAGGTAGTCGATCGGCGTGTTCTCCACCAGCAACGTGTCGCGCACCGGATCCATGCGGGTGGTCATCGCCCAGACCACTTCCTTCCAGTCGCGCGGATTGATGTCCTCGTCCACGACCACGATGAACTTGGTGTACATGAACTGGCGCAGGATGCTCCACAGCCCGAACATGACGCGCTTGGCGTGGCCCGCGTACTGCTTGCGGATCGACACCACGGCCAGCCGGTAGCTGCAGCCTTCGGGCGGCAGGTAGAAATCCACGATTTCCGGAAGCTGGCGGCGCAGCAGCGGCACGAAGACTTCGTTCAGCGCCACGCCCAGCACGGCGGGCTCGTCGGGCGGCTTGCCGGTGTAGGTGGAGTGATAGATGGGGTTGCGGCGCATCGTGATGCGCTCGACGGTGAAGACCGGGAACCAGTCCTGCTCGTTGTAGTAGCCGGTGTGGTCGCCGTACGGACCTTCCAGCGCCATTTCGTAGCCGGTGTCGGGCGGGGGATTGACGCCTTCGGGCACCACGGGCTTGATGGCACGCGGGTCCGAGGACGGCAGCAGATGGCCTTCCAGCACGATTTCGGCCCACGCGGGCACGGACAGGTTGCTGCCCAGCGCCTGCGCGACTTCGGTGCGCGAACCGCGCAGCAGCCCCGCAAACTGGTATTCGGACAGGCTGTCCGGCACCGGCGTGACGGCGCCCAGCGTGGTGGCCGGGTCGGCGCCCAGCGCCACCGCAATCGGGAAGGGCGTGCCGGGGTTGGCGATCGCGTGGTCGCGGAAATCCAGTGCGCCGCCGCGGTGCGACAGCCACCGCATGATGAGCTTGTTCGGGCCCAGCAACTGCTGGCGGTAGATGCCCAGGTTCTGGCGCTTGGCGTTGGGACCGCGGGTAATGACCAGGCCCCACGTCAGCAGCGGCGCCACGTCGCCCGGCCAGCAGGTCTGGATGGGCAGCCGGTTCAGGTCCACGTCCTTGCCTTCCCAGACGATTTCCTGGCAGGCGGGGCTTTTGACGTTCTTGGGGCTCATGTCCCACAGCGCCGATTTCAGCATCGACACCTTGGCCAGCGCATCGCGCAGGCCCTTGGGCGCCTCGGGTTCGCGCAGCGAGGCCAGCAGTTCGCCGATGTCGCGCAGCGCGCTGACGTTGTCGGCGCCCATGCCGCGCGCCACGCGGGCAGGCGTGCCGAATAGATTGGCCAGCACCGGCATCTGCGCGGGCTGGCCGTTGTGGCGGGCGTTTTCGAACAGCAGGGCGGGGCCTTCGGCCCGCAGCACGCGGTCGGAAATCTCCGTCATTTCAAGCTGCGTCGACACCGGCGCAGCAATGCGTTTGAGTTCGCCCATTCGTTCAAGTTGGGCGATGAAGTCTCTAAGGTCGCGGTATTTCACTACAGATCCCAGCGATTTGGTTACATTTCGGATTCAAAGAGAGGTTAACATTGACTCCCTCTTTTTTACGCAGGAGGTTTTATGCCCGATGCGTCAGTGGCCAGCCTGTTCAGGAACATGGCCCAAGGAGTGCACCAATATCTTGCCGAATCCCTGCGCATTTGCTCTGTCTACCTGGGCATCGCGGTCATTGTGACGGTAAGCATGGGATTCGCCCTGCCTGGTTTGCGCGACCAGGCATTGCAAGTGCACAAAGCCTTGTTGACCGCCCTCGCGCCTTCATCCATGCAGGCCAGCTCCGAGTCCGAAGCCGGCTCCGAACTGGGTGCCGACACCTCGTCGGCAATTGCCATGGCCGTACCCACCGCACCCGCCAGCAACGCCACCGGCATGCTGGGGCCGGCTCGTGTCGCGCCGCCCGCACCCAAAAAGACCGCGTCGGCGGCTACGGGACCGCAGGCCGAAGCACTGCGCAACTATATCTCGCGCAAGTACAAGGTTGCGTATGACGCGACCGGTCCGCTGCTGAACACTGTGTACAAGGTCAGCCGCGAAAAGCAGTTGGACCCCTTGCTGGTCCTGGCCGTGATCGCCATCGAATCGCGTTACAACCCGCTGGCCGAAAGCCATGTGGGCGCACAGGGCCTGATGCAGGTCATGACCAGCGTGCACCAGGACAAGTTTGACGCGGTCGGCAAGAATCCGCTGGACCCGGCCGCCAACATCGGCGTCGGCGCCACGATCCTGCGCGACTGCATCAACCGCCGCGGTTCGATCGACGGCGGGCTGGCGTGTTACGTGGGGGCCACGGGCCCGGACGACAACGGCTACGGCGCCAAGGTGCAGGCGGAACGCCGGCGCCTGGCGCTGGCGTCGGGCATTGCGCTGGCGCGCGACTGATCCGCGCTGTCCGTTCTGAAAAAAAAAGGCGCGTCCCGCAAGGACGCGCCTTTTTCATGGGGACGGCACAGCAGGGTCAGCGCTGCAGCAGCACGCCCATCCGCGCGACCGCTTCTTCCAGGCGGTCCAGGCCGGTGGCGTACGAAAACCGCATGGTGTGCGCCGCGTGCGCCGGTCCGAAGTCCAGGCCCGGCACGGCGGCCACGCCGGCTTCCAGCAACAGGCGCTGCGAGAACGCGGCGCTGTCCATGCCCAGGCTGCTGATATCGGCATAGATATAGAAGGCGCCGTCCGGCTTGACCGGCACGTCGATGCCCAGGCGCTCGAATTCCGGCAGCAGGTAATCGCGGCGCTGCTTGAAGGCTTCGCGGCGGTGTTCGAAGGTCTTCAGCGCGGCGGGCGTGAAGCAGGCCAGCGCGGCGTGCTGGGCCAGCGTGGGCGCGCAGATCGCCAGGCTGGAGGCAATCTTTTCCACCGGCGCGACCATGTCGTCGGGCACGATCATCCAGCCCAGGCGCCAGCCCGTCATGTGGAAGTACTTGGAGAAGCTGTTGATGACGATGACGTCGTCGTCCAGCGTCAGCGCCGAGCGCGGCTGGCCGTCATAGGACAGCCCCAGATAGATTTCGTCGACGATGGCAAAGCCGTCGCGGGCGCGCACCTGCGCCAGCAGCTCGGCCAGCTCGCCGTGGGCGATCGACGTGCCGGTGGGATTGCTGGGCGAGGCCACCATCACGCCCTGCGTGGCGGGCGTCCAGTGACGCGCGACGTCGTCGGCGGACAGCTGGAAGCGTTTTGCCGCCGTGCTGGGAATCAGGCGCGGCACGCCGCCCGCGGCCAACACGAAATTGCTGTTCGCCGGATACGACGGATCGGGCATCAGCACCTCGCCGCCGGTATTCACCAGCGCCGCGCAGGCCAGCGTCAGGGCGCCCGAGGCGCCCGCGGTCACAATGACGCGCCGCGGGTCGATGGCGGCGCCGAACTGGTCGCGGTAGAACTGCGCGATGGCCTCGCGCAGCGGGGCGATGCCCGCGCCCGGGCTGTAGCCGCTGAGGCCGGCGCGCGCGGCGCGGTCCAGCGCTTCCACCACCTGGGGTGGCGCGGTAAAGTCCGGTTCGCCGATGCCCAGGCTGATAATGTCCTTTCCGGCCGCCTGCAGCGCCTGCGCCTGCTTGAACAGTTCCATCACCTGGAACGTCAGGAAATCGTGAGTGCGGGTAGCGAGGCGGGGCATCGGAATCTCGAAAGCGTCATCTAGCAAAAAAGGAATTGTAGTCATGCAGCCATCCCGGCGCGCCTTTCTCATGGGCCGGCGACCCGTCCAGACGCCGTGGGCGGCCTTCGTGCAACGCCTGGCGCTGGTGTGCCGCGGCAAGGTCCGCGACCTGGGCGAGGGCGGGGCGGACGGCACCTGCGCCATGCTCACGCCGGCGTCCGGGGCCGACGTCGTCCAGGCGCGCAAGCTCTGCGCCGAGTACCACGTGACGCTGGAATTGGAAGGGGCGGCGGGACCCTTCGCGCCCTCGGCCCGACCGCGCCTGCGGGTGGATCCCGTCTTGCTGGCCGGATTGACCCGGTTGGACGGGGATGCACCACGGTGGCACGCGCAGCCCGGCGTGACCGTGGCGGCGTTGGCCAGCGCGGGGCTGCGGCAGTTCGCCGGGCTGCCGGGCGACATGACGCTGGCCCAGTGGGTGGCGGCGCCGGCGTCCTGGCCGGCGGGCCATTGCGCGGCCTCGGGCCTCGTAGCGGCGGACGTTCTGCTGGCCGATGGCATCGAGGAAACGCTGGGCGCGTTCGGCGAAACCGACGTGCAGCCGCTGCGGTCGGCGACCGTGCAGCGCCTGGTGCCGGCGCTGTTCCAGCTTGCGTCCGGCGGTGATGCATTCGCGACCAACGACGGCTATCACTGGCTGGGCCGCTACCGGCTGGACGCGCTCAAGCCCGTCACGCCGGCCACCGTCAACCTGGCGCAATTGCTGCTGGGACACGGCGGCACGCTGGCTTGGCTGCAGGGCGCGGTGCTGGTTGACGTGCCGCCCGGCGACGATGTCCGTACCGGCGCCGCGACCGCGTCCCGGCCTGAACCGGCTGCCCCGGGATTGGCAACCGTCCGCCTGGACGGCCGCGTCAAAACCCAGTTCGACCCCGACGGCTGCTTCCCGGAACTCCTGTGGCCCGAAGTCTGACAAACGTTCAGCTTGCTGTAAGATTCCGGCGCTCGACCTCAAGAAAGCGCAGGGCCCGCGTATCGCACGGCCCGTCATGGGAATAGAATTCCTCCCTCTTTCGTGTCACACACTCTAGCCAGTAGCCGCCCTATGGATGCCAACCTTCGCAAAGCCGCCCTTGAATATCACGAGCACGGGCGCCCCGGCAAAATCTCGGTCACGCCGACCAAGCAGCTGACGAACCAGCGCGATCTGGCGCTGGCGTACTCGCCCGGCGTGGCGGCGGCCTGTGAGGAAATCGTGGCGGATCCGGCCAACGTGTTCCGTTACACGGCCCGCGGCAATCTGGTGGGCGTCATCACTAACGGCACCGCGGTGCTGGGCCTGGGCAACATCGGCGCGCTGGCCTCCAAGCCCGTCATGGAAGGCAAGGCGGTGCTGTTCAAGAAGTTCGCCGGCCTGGATGTCTTCGACATCGAAATCAACGAAACCGACCCGGACAAGCTGGTCGAGATCATTGCCGGCCTGGAAGCCACGTTCGGCGGCATCAACCTGGAAGACATCAAGGCGCCGGAGTGCTTCACCGTCGAGCGCAAGCTGCGCGAACGCATGAAGATTCCCGTCTTCCATGACGACCAGCACGGCACGGCGATCTGTGTGTCGGCGGCCTTCATCAATGGCCTGAAGGTCGTGGGCAAGGACATCAAGCAGGTCAAGGTAGTTACGTCGGGCGCGGGCGCCGCGGCGCTGGCGTGCCTGGACCTGATGGTGGATCTGGGCCTGCCGCTGGAAAACATCTGGGTGACCGACATCGAGGGCGTGGTCTACGAAGGCCGCACCACGCTGATGGATCCGGACAAGGCGCGCTTTGCGCAGAAGACCGACGCCCGCAAGCTGGCCGAGGTGATCCAGGACGCCGATGTGTTCCTGGGCCTGTCGGCCGGCGGCGTGCTGAAGCCCGAAATGGTCGCCACCATGGGCTCGCGTCCGCTGATCCTGGCGCTGGCCAACCCTACGCCGGAAATCCTGCCGGAAGTGGCGCACGGTGTGCGCGACGACGTGGTCATGGCAACGGGCCGTTCGGACTACCCGAACCAGGTCAACAACGTGCTGTGCTTCCCGTACATCTTCCGTGGAGCGCTGGACGTGGGCGCCACGACCATCACGCGCGAAATGGAAAAGGCGGCGGTGTACGCCATTGCCGAATTGGCCGAGGAAGAACAGAACGAAGTCGTGGCGGCCGCCTATGGCACGTTCGACATTTCGTTCGGCCCCGAATACCTGATCCCCAAGCCCTTCGATCCGCGCCTCATCGTGCGCATCGCGCCGGCGGTGGCCAAGGCCGCAATGGAAGGCGGCGTGGCGACGCGTCCGCTGGCCGATCTGGAAGCCTACGAAGAACAGCTGCAGCAGTTCGTGTATCACTCCGGCGCGTTCATGAAACCGCTGTTCTCGGCGGCCAAGCGCATCGTGCGCGAAGGCGGCCCGGCGCGCATCGTGTTCGCGGAAGGCGAAGACGAGCGCGTGCTGCGCGCCGTGCAGGTAGTGGTGGACGAAGGCCTGGCCCGCCCGATCCTGGTCGGCCGCCCGTCGGTGCTGCTGACCCGTATCGAAAAGCTGGGCCTGCGTCTACGCCTGGGCGAGGACGTCGAAGTCACCAACCCCGAATACGACGAGCGTTTCCACCAGTACTGGACGACCTACTGGGAACGCATGTGCCGCCGCGGCATCACCAAGGAAATGGCGCGCGTCGAAATGCGCCGCCGTATGACGCTGATCGGCGCAATGATGGTGCACCTGGGCGATGCCGACGGCATGGTCTGCGGCTCCGTCGGCGCGTATCACGATCACCTGCGTTTCGTGGATGAAGTGATCGGCCGCCGCCCGGGCCACAACGTGTATGCCGCCATGAACATTCTGCTGCTCAACGAGCGCACGGTGGTCCTGGTGGACACGCACGTGAATGACGAGCCCACGGCCGAGCAGATTGCGGAGTTCACCGTGGCCGCCGCGCGCGAGATGCGCCGCATGTATCTGGCGCCCAAGGCCGCGCTGCTGTCGCGCAGCAATTTCGGTTCGGGCAGCTCGGCGTCGGGCGCCAAGATGCGCCGCGCGCTGGAACTGGTGCGGCAGATGGATCCGGAACTGGAAATCGACGGCGAAATGCACGGCGATTGCGCGCTGGACGAGGCCCTGCGCATGCGCATCCTGCCGTCGTCCACGCTCAAGGGCGAGGCCAATCTGTTGGTGTGCCCCAACGTCGACTCGGGCAACATCGCCTACAACCTCCTCAAGACGGCGGCGGGCGGCAACGTCGCGGTGGGTCCGTTCCTGCTGGGCGCCAATGCCCCCGTGCACATCCTGACCTCCAGCTCCACCGTGCGCCGCATCGTCAACATGACCGCGATGACGGTGGTCGATGTCAATACGCCACGTTGAAGTCAAACCGGCCGGCAGGGCGTGCCCGCGCACGCCCACCGGCCTGGTCCTGACGGGCGGCGGCGCGCGCGCCGCCTATCAGGTCGGGGTGCTCAGCGCCATCATGGAGCTGCTGGACCCGGACTGGCATTCCCGATTCCAGAACCCCTTCGACATCATCTGCGGCACGTCCGCCGGCGCCATCAACGCCGCCGCGCTGGCCTGCCGCGCCGACCGGCCCCATCTGGGCGTGCGTCGCATCCGCCGCCTGTGGTCGTCGCTGAACACCGACATGATCTACCGGGCCGACGCGCCCGGGCTGATCCGCACCGGCGTGCGATGGCTGGGCCTTCTGTCGCTTGGGTGGATGTATTCCGGTTTGACGCGCAAGCGTCCGCACTCGCTGCTGGACAACACGCCGATGCAGGGGCTGCTGGAACGCGTGCTGGACTTCAGCAATCTGCGTTCCAACCTGGAGAGCGGTTCGCTGTCCGCGCTGGCCATCACCGCGTCGGGCTACACCAGCGGCGAGCACCTGACGTTCTACCAGGCGCACACCCCGATCGAACCCTGGCACCGCTACCTGCGGCTGGCCATCCCCACGCCCATCGGCATCGAACACCTGATGGCCTCGTCAGCCATTCCCTTTGTCTTTCCGGCGCGCCAGGTGCAGGTGCACGGCAAGGGCGAATGGTGCGGCGACGGTTCGATGCGCCAGCTTGCGCCTATCAGCCCGGCGATCCACCTGGGCGCGCACCGCGTCATGGTGATCGGCACGGGCTACCGCGACGACACCCACCCTGAGAATCGCGAGGATTCGCCGCCGTATCCGTCGCTGGCGCAGGTCGGTGGTCATGCGCTGTCCAGCATCTTCCTGGATGGGTTGTCGGCGGATGTCGAGCGTCTGGAGCGCATCAATTACCTGATGGACCACGCCGGTCCGAACGGCGCGCCGCCCACCGTGCGCCGCATCGAGGTGTTGACGATCACGCCCAGCCAGTCGCTGGATTTGATGGCGCTTGAACATTTGCACGATATGCCTGCACAAGCGCGTGCGCTTTTCCGCGTACTCGGTGTATCGTCCGATCCAAACCGTCCGGGGGGCGGGGCGCTGATGTCCTACCTCCTGTTCGAAGCCGGCTACACCAAGCGATTGATAGAACTGGGTTATGCCGATACGATGCGACGTAACGATGAAGTGATCGCCTTTTTCAGGGAGGCACAGGCATGACGCGCAATGGCCAATCTACTTTGCAGCGGCAGCTGATGCGCGGCGGTGCGCTGGCTCACGACGGGCTCGACAAGAAGGCCGTGGTGGACGCCGCGCACGAACTTGGCCTGTCCTTGTTTGTTGCCAATTGCGACCCGTGCCGCAGCCGCTCGGCCGTATTGCGCGCCATCGTCAAGGCGGTGGATTTTCCTGAATACTTCGGCGGCAATCTCGACGCCCTGTACGACTGCCTGTGCGACACGGTGCTGGATCACAAATCCGGCGTGGTGCTGTGGCTGTACCGCCTGCATTCCGGTGATCCGGCACTTGAAGAGGACGCCGGCCGCATCGAAACCGTGTGCTCCGATGCCGCGGATTTCGCGCACGAAAACGGCCGCGTGTTTGCCTATGTGATCGAACACGCCGGCGCGCATCCCGAACCCGAGCCCGGCGTGGCCGCTGCCCCTTACGGCGAGAACGACTGACCTACCACCCGCGCAGGGCGCTGATCGCCGACAGCAGCGCCAGCCCGGCCGTCTCGGTGCGAAGCACCCGGGGGCCGAAGCGCACGGCCTGCACACCCGCCTTGCGGGCCGCTTCCAGTTCCTTGTCCGACCAGCCGCCTTCCGGCCCGACCAGCAGGGTGATGCCCGTCTGATCCGATGCGCCTTGCAGCATGCCGGCCAGGTCTTGCTCGGCCTCGGGGTGGCAGAGCACGCGCAGGCCGTCGGCAGGCTGGGCCAGCCAGTCTTCCAGCGTCAGCGGCGCGTCGACGGTCATCAACCGGTTGCGGCCGCATTGCTCCGCGGCTGATTGCGCGATGCGCTGCCAGTGCGCGACGCGCTTTTCCAGCCGGGCGCCCGACAACTGCAATACGCTGCGCTGCGCGGCGATGGGGCTGACCCGGGCCGCGCCCAGTTCCACGGCTTTCTCGACCACCCAATCCATCTTGTCGCCCGACGGCAAGCCCTGGGCCAGGATGATGCGCCCACCGAGTTCAGCTTCGCGCGGATTGAAGTCGCCCAGCTGGGCGAAGCCGGCCTTGCCCTCGACTTCCAGCACCGCGGGATACTCGCCGCCCTGACCGTTGAACAGCGTGACGGCTTCGCCGGCCCGCAGGCGCAGCACGCGCAGGGCGTGATGGGCAAGGGCTTCCGGCAGGGCGATGCGGGCGCCGGCGGTCAGCGGGGCGTCGCAGTAGAAACGGGGGGCGGGCATGACGTATTGCGGAATTCGGAGAGTGGGGGAGGTGACAAGTTCGCGTAGCTTACATTGCCCGCGCAATTCGCCCGAAACCCGCGATTACATAGGGCATCCGGCCGATGGCCTCCGGGAAATCCCCTGATGCTAAAATCTCCTGCTTCGCAACCTAGTCAACCGGCCCTATTTCCTCTGTAGGCGCGCCGGTTTCAAAGAGCCTTCCGAATGAGCAATCCGACCGCCCCTAAACTTGCCTTGGCGGATGCCATCCGCGCCCTCGCGATGGATGCCGTGCAACAAGCGAACTCCGGGCATCCGGGTGCTCCCATGGGCATGGCGGAAATCGCCCAAGCCTTGTGGGCCGGCAACCTGCGCCACAATCCCAAAGATCCCGCCTGGGCCAACCGCGACCGCTTCGTGCTGTCCAACGGCCACGGTTCGATGCTGATCTACGCCCTGCTGCACCTGACGGGCTACGACCTGCCGATCGAAGAGATCAAGAATTTCCGCCAACTGCATTCCAAGACGCCGGGCCACCCCGAAGTGGGCATCACCCCGGGCGTGGAAACGACCACCGGCCCGCTGGGCCAGGGCCTGGGCAATGCCGTGGGCATGGCGCTGGCCGAAGCGCTGCTCGCCGCCGAATTCAACAAGCCGGGCCACACGCTCGTCGATCACCACACCTACGCGTTCACCGGCGACGGCTGCCTGATGGAAGGCATCTCGCATGAAGTGTGCTCGCTGGCCGGCACGCTCAAGCTCAGCAAGCTGGTCGTGCTGTACGACGACAACGGCATTTCCATCGACGGCCATGTGGAACACTGGTTCGCCGACGACACCGCCAAGCGCTTCGAAGGCTACGGCTGGAACGTCGTCCGCGGCGTGGACGGCCATGACGTCGCCGCTGTCGACGCCGCCATCAAGGCCGCGCGTTCGCAGTCGGACAAGCCCACGCTGATCGTCTGCCGCACGGTGATCGGCAAGGGTTCGCCCAACATGGCCGGCACGCACAACGTGCACGGCGCGCCGCTGGGCAAGGACGAAATCGCCGCCACGCGCACCGCGCTGGGCTGGTCGTCGGATCCCTTCCAGATTCCGCAAGACGTGTACGACGGCTGGGACGGCCGCAAGCAGGGCGCCGAAGCCCAGGCCGAATGGCAGAAGCGTTTCGACGCCTACGCCGCCGAATTCCCCGCCGAGGCCGCTGAATTCACGCGCCGCATGAAGGGCGAGATGCCCGCCGGCTACGCCGAGCAGTTCAAGGCCTTCCTGTCCGCCACGCTCGAAAAGGGCGAAACCGTCGCCACCCGCAAGGCCTCGCAATTCGCGATCGCCGCGCTGGCGCCGCTGCTGCCGGAAATGCTGGGCGGCTCGGCCGACCTGACAGGCTCCAACTTCACCGACTGGAAGGGCGTTGCCGCCGTCCGCGCCGGCGACAAGGGCATCCAGCTCGGCCGCCACATCAACTACGGCGTGCGCGAATTCGGCATGGCCGCCATCATGAACGGCATCGCGCTGCACGGCGGCTACCTGCCGTTCGGCGGCACGTTCCTGACGTTCTCCGACTACTCGCGCAACGCTATCCGCATGGCCGCGCTGATGAAGCAGCGCGTCGTCCACGTGTTCACGCACGACTCCATCGGCCTGGGCGAAGACGGCCCGACCCACCAGTCGATCGAACACGCGGCCAGCCTGCGCCTCATCCCCAACCTGTCGCTGTGGCGTCCTTGCGATACGGCCGAAACCGCCGTGGCCTGGAACGCCGCCGTGACGCGCCCGGCCAGCATCGGCATGGACGTGCATGACGGCGGCCCGACGGCCCTGTTGCTGTCGCGCCAGAACCTGCCGTTCGTACCGCGCGACGCGGCGACGGTGGACGCCATCGCCCGCGGCGGCTATGTGCTGCGCGATGCCGAGGGCGCCCGCGCCGTCATCATCGCCACCGGCTCCGAAGTCGCCATCGCCCTGGACGCCCAGGCGCAGCTGGCCAAGGAAGGCATCGCCGTGCGCGTGGTGTCCATGCCCAGCACCGACGTCTTCGACAAGCAGGACGCCGCCTGGAAGCAATCCGTGCTGCCCAAGGGTCTGCCGCGCGTCGCTGTCGAAGCCGGCGTCACCGCTTTCTGGCACAAGTACGTGGGCCTGGAAGGCGCCGTGGTCGGCATCGACCGCTACGGCGAGTCCGCACCGGCCGGCGCACTGTTCAAGTTCTTCGGGCTGACCGCCGACAAGGTGGCCGAGACCGTCAAGCAAGTTTTGTAAAAAAGGAGCTTAGTCATGACCATTCGCGTCGCCATCAACGGTTACGGTCGCATCGGCCGCAACATCCTGCGTGCCCACTACGAAGGTGGCAAGAAGCACGATATCGAAATCGTCGCCATCAACGATCTGGGCGATCCCAAGACGAACGCGCACCTGACGCGCTACGACACCGCCCACGGCAAGTTCCCGGGCACCGTCGAAGTCGACGGCGAGTTCATGGTCGTCAACGGCGACAAGATCCGCGTGCTGGCCAACCGCAACCCGGCTGAACTGCCGTGGGGCGACCTGAAGGTCGACGTCGTGCTGGAATGCACGGGCTTTTTCACCACCAAGGAAAAGGCCGGCGCGCACATCAAGGGCGGCGCCAAGAAAGTCATCATCTCGGCCCCCGGCGGCAAGGATGTCGACGCCACCATCGTCTACGGCGTCAACCATGGCGTGCTGAAGTCGACGGACACCGTCATCTCCAACGCCTCGTGCACCACCAACTGCCTGGCCCCGCTGGTCAAGCCGCTGAACGACAAGCTGGGTCTGGAAAACGGCCTGATGACCACCGTTCACGCCTACACCAACGACCAGGTCCTGACCGACGTCTACCACGAAGACCTGCGCCGCGCGCGTTCGGCCACGATGAGCATGATCCCCACGAAGACCGGCGCTGCCGCCGCCGTGGGCCTGGTCCTGCCGGAACTGAACGGCAAGCTGGACGGCTACGCCATCCGCGTCCCGACCATCAACGTGTCGCTGGTCGATCTGTCGTTCGTGGCCAGCCGCGACACGACCGCCGAAGAAGTGAACAGCATCCTGAAGGCCGCCTCGGAAGGCGAGCTGAAGGGCATCCTGGACTACAACACCGAACCCCTGGTCTCGGTCGACTACAACCACAACCCGGCCTCCAGCACCGTTGACGCGTCGCTGACCAAGGTCTCGGGCCGTCTGGTCAAGGTCTCGTCCTGGTACGACAACGAGTGGGGCTTCTCGAACCGCATGCTCGACACCACCGTCGCGCTGATGTCGGCCAAGTAAGCACACCGCCAGTCCATAAGGGGACGGATTTGTTTTCCGCCATTGCGGAAAATGGGTTCGTCCCCTTTGTTCGCCTACCGAAGGAATCCAAATATGTCCAAGGTCAAAACTTTGTCCGCGCTGGCCAAGGCCGGCGCCCTGTCCGGCAAGCGTGTGTTCATCCGCGCCGACCTCAATGTTCCGTTCGATGACGCCGGCCGCATCAGCGAAGACACCCGTATCCGCGCTTCGGTGCCCGGCATCCGCCTGGCGCTGGACGCCGGCGCCGCCGTGATGGTCACGTCGCACCTGGGCCGTCCGAAAGAGGGCGTCCTGACCGACGCCGATTCGCTCGCCAAGGTCGGCCAGCGCCTGTCCGAGCTGCTGGGCATGCCCGTGCAGCTGGTGCGCGACTGGGTTGACGGTGTGAAGGTCGATCACGGCCAGGTCGTGCTGCTGGAAAACTGCCGCGTCAATGTCGGCGAAAAGAAGGACGACGAGGCGCTGGCCAAGAAGATGGCTGCGCTGTGCGACGTCTACGTCAACGACGCCTTCGGCACCGCCCACCGCGCCGAAGCCACCACCCACGGCATCGCGCGCTTCGCGTCTGTGGCCTGCGCCGGCCCGCTGCTGGAAGCCGAACTCGACGCCCTGGGCCGTGCGCTGCACGAACCCAAGCGCCCGCTGGTCGCCATCGTGGGCGGCTCGAAGGTGTCGACCAAGCTGTCCATCCTGCAATCGCTGGCCGACAAGGTCGATCAGCTGGTGGTGGGCGGCGGCATCGCCAACACGTTCATGCTGGCCGCCGGCCTGTCCATCGGCAAGTCGCTGGCGGAACCCGACCAGGTGGATCAGGCACGCGCCGTGATCGACATCATGAAAAAGCGCGGCGCGGCCGTGCCGATTCCCGTTGACGTGGTGTGCGCCAAGTCGTTCGGCGCCGACGCCGAAGCCACCGTCAAGGCGGCCAGCGACGTGGCCGACGACGACATGATCCTGGACATCGGCCCCAAGACCGCCGAGCAACTGGCCGGCATCCTGAAGCAGGCGGGCACGATCGTCTGGAATGGCCCGGTGGGCGTGTTCGAATTCGATCAATTCGCCAACGGCACCGAAGTAGTGGCCCGCGCGATTGCCGACTCCGACGGCTTCTCGATCGCCGGCGGCGGCGACACGCTGGCCGCCATCGCCAAGTACAAGATCGGCGAGCAGGTCGGCTACATCTCGACGGGCGGCGGCGCATTCCTGGAATTCCTGGAAGGCAAGACCCTGCCGGCCGTGGCCGTGCTGGAAGCCCGCGCGGCGGGTTAAGTCTGGCTGTGTCCGCCCCTTGCGAAGGGGCGGCGTGCGGCGGGCGTCAGACGCCCGCCCGCACCAAGCGTGCGGCACCCAACGCCGCCGCCTTGATTCGCCGCGCGCCGCGCGGCTTGGGGTTGGTGTAGGCTTGGGCGGTCATCCCGCTGCTGGCGGGAATTCACTTGTGATCCGTCTCGCTGCACCATGAATCTCCGCTTTATTCCTGGCCTGGCCAACTTCCAGGGCATTACCCGCGAATCGGCGCGGCGTGACGTGACCGCAGGGCTGAGCGTCGCCGCCGTGGCCCTGCCGGTCGGTCTGGCTTATTCCGCCATGATGGGCGTGCCGCCCGTCGCCGGCTTGTGGGCGGCCATTGCCGGCATGCTGGCGTATGCGTTCTTCGGTTCGTCGCGCACCCTCATCGTGGGTCCCGACACCGCCACCTGCACCCTGATTGCCGCCACGCTGACCGGCATGGCGCTGACCACGCCGGAAGCGCGTCTGCTCGGCGCCACCAGCATTGCGCTGACCGTGGGCGTGGGCTGCCTCATCGCGCGCGTCCTGCGGTTGGGCGTGCTGGCCAATCTGCTGTCGCGGCCCGTGCTCATCGGGTATATGGCGGGCGTCGCTATCACACTGGCGATGTCGCAGCTCAGCGGCCTGACTGGCGTGGGACTGCGCAACAGCGGCCTCATTCATCCGTTCATGGAACTGTCGCACCGCCTGTCCGAGATCCGGCTGCCGACGCTGTTCCTCGGCCTGGCCTCCTGCATCTTCCTGGTCGTCGTCAAGCGCGTGCGGCCGTCGTGGCCCGGTCCCATCCTGCTGGTGGTGGCGACCTGCGTGCTGTCCTGGCTGTTCAATTTTCCGGCGCTGGGCATCGCGGTGGTGGGCGACGTGCCGGCCGGACTGCCGTCCTTCAATCTGCCGGTCAGCCTGGAAGGCGTGGACGGCATCCTGCTGGGCGCCGCGGGCGTCCTGGTCGTCAGTTTTTCCAGCGGCATCGTGACCGCCCGCAGCTTTGCGGCGCGCACGGGCGAGCACGTGGATCCCAATCGCGAACTCGTGGGGTTCGGCGCGGCCAACGTGGCGGCCGGGCTGTTCCAAGGCTATGTCGTGACGGGCGCGGACTCGCGCACGGCGGTCGGGCTGGTGGCCGGGGGATCGTCGCCGCTGGTCAGCATCAGCGCGGCGGCCGCGCTGGCCGTCGTGGTGGGTCTGTTGAGCGCGCCGCTGTACTGGCTGCCGCAGTTTGCGCTGTCCGCCATCCTGCTGCTGGCTGCGGCCAGCCTGTTCGATTGGCAGGCCTTCAAGCGGCTGGCGCGCATTTCGCGGATCGAGCTTGCATTCGGCGTGTTGGCCGCCGTGGGAGTCGTGGGATTCGGCGTGTTGCAAGGCGTGGCCGTCTCGGTAGGCGCGACGCTGCTCTACGCCATGTACGTGTCCGGCAATCCGCGGGATGCATTGCTGGGCCGGCTGCCCGGTGAAACCGTGCTGGGCAAGCTGCACCTGAATCCGCAAGCCAAGCCCGTCCCCGGCGCCGTGATCTGGCTGTTCGAATCTTCGGTCTGGTTCTTCAACGCGGACGCCTTCCGCCGCCGCGCCCGAGAGATCATCGAGCAGGCGGGCGACGTGCGCTGGTTCGTGCTGGATGCCGAGGCCATGACGCAGGCCGACGCGGACGCGGTCGAGGCGCTGTATGAACTGAAGCGCAATCTGGACGAGCGCGGCATCACGCTGCTGGTGGCCGGCGGCCACGGCAAGTTTCGCGAGGCGCTGCAGCGTTCGGGGCTGGTCAAGAAGATCGGGCCGGACAGAATCTTCGGCAGCCCGGAACAGGCGGTCGACGCCATCGAGCGCTGGCGCCGGGGCGGGCCGGCGACGCTGGCCTGACCTTCAAATGACCGGGGGTGTCCTACACCAATCGAATGACCGGGGTGTCTGACACCCTGGAGAGTCGCCCTATGCGCGTCGACGCCGCATGCAGGGTGTCTGACACCCAGCGCAAGCAGAATGACCGGGGTGTCTGACACCCTGAAGAATCGCCCTATGCACGTCGACGCTGCATGCAGGGTGTCTGACACCCCGCGAGTGTCAGACACCCCGCGTCAATCAATGATGTGATACCCGCCGTCGATGTACAGCGTCTGCCCCGTCATCAGCCGCGCCGAATCCGTGGCCAGCCACGCAGTCGCTTCGCCCACATCATCAATCGACACCAGACTACGCGCCGGCGCCTTCGCCTGCGCGCGATCCAGCATCGAGTCGAACTCCGCGATGCCGGACGCCGCGCGCGTCTTCAGCGGTCCCGGCGAGATCGCATGCACGCGAATACCCTGCGGACCCAGTTCGGCCGCCAGATAGCGCGTGGCGGATTCCAGGGCGGCCTTGACCGGTCCCATCATGTTGTAGTGCTCGACGACCATCTGCGAGCCGTAGTAACTCATGCAGAAGAGGGCGCCGCCATTGCGCATCAGCGGCTCGGCCAGCTTGGCCATGCGGATGAAAGACCAGCACGACACGTCCATCGCCTGAAGAAATCCCGCGCGCGAGCAATCCGTGACGCGCCCGTGCAGATCGTCGCGCGGGGCAAACGCGACCGAATGCAGCACGAAATCCAGCGCGCCCCATTCGTCCGTGATGCGGCTGAAGACGGCTTCCAGCTCGCCGTCGTTCAGCAGGTTCATGGGCATCAGCAAGGGTGCTTGAACCTGCTGCGCCAACGGCGCCACGTGCGGCAGGGCCTTGTCGTTCAGGTAGGTGACCGCCAGTTCGGCCCCCATGGCGCGAAACGCCTTGGCGCATCCCCACGCGATGGAGTCGGCGTTGGCGATACCGGTCACCAGCCCGCGCTTGCCGGCCAGCGGCAGGTGCGCGCTCATCGCTGCCTCACGAGCGCGAGCGTGTGCTGCGCGATGACCAGCTCTTCGTTCGTGCGCACCACGTAGACGCCGATGCGGCTGTCGTCGGCCGAGATGCGCGGCCCGTGGCGGGCGTTGCGCTCGGGGTCCAGCTTGATGCCCAGCCAGCCCCAATGCTCGCTGATCGCCTGACGGATCTCGGCCGAGTTTTCGCCGACGCCCGCCGTGAAGACGATGCCGTCGATGCCGTTCGTCGCGCAGCCCAGGCCGATCATGCCTTCGGCCACGCGCCACGCGAAATACTTCAGGGCCAGCTTGGCCGACGGTGCATTGCTGGCCAGCAGTTCGCGCATGTCGTTGCTGATGCCCGACAGGCCCTTCATGCCGCAATCGTGATACAGCATGTGCTCGATCTCGTCGTGGCTCATGCCCTGTTCCATCATCCACAGCACCACGCCGGGATCCAGGCGGCCAGGGCGCGTGCCCATCGGCAGACCTTCCAGCGCGGTGAAGCCCATGGTGCTGTCCACGCTCTTGCCCTGGTGCATGACGCAGGCCGATACGCCAGAGCCCAGGTGGGCGACGACGATCTTGCCCATCGCGATGTCGGGCAGCGTCTGCTTCAGGCGCTGTGCGATGTATTCATAGGACAGCCCATGAAAGCCGTAGCGGCGCACGCCTTCCAGATACAGGCGCTCGGGCAGCGCATAGCGGTCCGCGACGTCGGAATGGCTGCGGTGGAACGCCGTGTCGAAGCAGGCGACCTGCGGAATCCACGGCCGTCGCTCGCGAATGACGCGAATCGGCGCCAGGTTGTTGGGCTGATGCAGCGGCGCGAGCGGCGTGAAGGTTTCAAGCCGGGCCAGGATGTCGTCGTCGATCAGCACCGGCTCGGACAGATCCGGCCCGCCATGGACCACGCGATGCCCCACTGCGAGCGGCGCGCCGCCCAGGTGGCCGCTCAGCCACGTGCCGACGACTTCCTGCGCGTTGGGCACGTCGGGGGCGTGGCTGGGCGCGATGTCGCGTTCGACCAGCGTCTCGCCCACCGCGTCGCGCACGCGCAGGCGCGGATGCGTGGTGCCGATGCCTTCAAGCTGGCCGCCCAGCCGGGGCGCCAGTTCATGCTTGTCGTCGATGTCGTACAGGTAGAACTTGATGCTGGAACTGCCGGCGTTGATGACGAGGATGGTGTCGCTCATGGCGGTGTGCTTCCACGTTGAGACAAGTCGCGCGGCGGCCCGCGGGGGCAGGCCGGGGCTGGGAATGATCAGGCCAGCGGTCTGGCCTGCTGCTGGGCAAGGTGGTTGGCGTAGATCGCCGCCACCGCGCACGACGCCAGGCGCGAACGCGGGCTGTCTGCGCGGCTGGTCAGGATGATCGGCACGCGTGCGCCCAGCACGATGCCGGCCGCCTCGGCGTTGGCGAGGAAGGTCAGGTTCTTGGCCAGCATGTTGCCGGCTTCCAGATCGGGCACCACCAGCACCTGGGCCACGCCGGCCACCGGCGAGCGGATGCCCTTGATGCGCGCGGCGTCGGGGCTGATCGCGTTGTCCAGCGCCAGCGGGCCGTCCAGCACGCCGCCCGCGATCTGGCCGCGGTCGGCCATCTTGCACAGGGCGGCCGCCTCGATGGTGCTGGGGATGCTGGGGGTGACCTGTTCGACCGCCGACAGGATCGCCACGCGCGGTTCGCCCAGCCCCAATCCCAGATGCAGGTCGATCACGTTGCGGATGATGTCGGCCTTGGTTTCCAGATCCGGAAAGATGTTGATGGCCGCGTCGGTGATGAACAGCGGCTCGGCGTAGGTCGGCACTTCCATGATGAACACATGGCTGATGCGCCGGCCGCTGCGCAGGCCGGTGGCGCGCGCCACGACTTCGTGCATCAGCTCGTCGGTGTGCAGGCTGCCCTTCATCAACAGGGAGGCCTCGCCGCTGCGCACCAGCGCCACGGCGGACTCCGCGGCGGCATGGCTGTGCGGCGCATCGACGATGCGGGCGTCGCCCAGGTTCAGCTTGAACTGCGCGGCCGTGTCGCGGATCTTGCCTTCGGGACCGACCAGGATGGGTCGCAGCAGGCCCAGATCGCGCGCTTCCAGCGCGGCCGACAGCGACGGTTCATCGCAGGGATGGGCGATCGCGCAGGGCGCCGCCTCCAGCGTTTGCGCGCGCGCGATGAGTTTGTCGTAGTGCGTGGACGTCGGGAGGCTCATGGGTCTCAGGCCTTGGCAGGTTGACGGGCGGCGGCCGCGCGCTTGGCGGGCGCCTTGGCCGGGGTCGCGTCCGCGCCAGACTTGGACGCGGACTTGGCTGCGGACTTTGATACGGACTTGGACGCTGTCTTGGCGGCGCCATTGGCCGCAGTCTTGGCTGCAGTCTTGGATGCTTTAGCTGCCGGCTTTGCCGGGGCCTTCGATGCCGTTTTGGACGCGCCGTTGGACGTGCCGTTGGACGCCCCGTTGGACGCGGCGTTCGACGCAACCTTCTTCGACGCGGACGGCGCAGCCTTCGATGCGACCTTCTTCGATGCGGACGGCGCGGCCTTCTTGGGCGGCTCCGCCTCATTCACGGCCTTACCCGCCGCATCAGGATGCGGCCGGGCGGTCTTGGCGGGCACCTCGGCTGCCAGGTCGACCAGATCCTGGACCGGATAGGGGGACTTCGTGGCGGCGGCGCCGCGCGACGCGGCAGGCGCCTGACCCTGTCCGCGCCGCTGCGCGCGGCGTTCGGCCGCTTCGAAGATGCGCTCCATTTCGTTCAGGCTTTCGCGCGCCGCGTCGCTCAGCGGCTCGGCGGCTTCCAGGACGCCCTTCATCGCGACCAGGCTGGCGCGGATCTCCGCGGCCGATGAGTCTTCCAGAAGACGCGGCATCGCTTGAATGGCGGCGTCCGAATCCAGCGTCATCATCAAGGCCTGTTCGCGGATCACGTCCTTGAACGCCTCCAGCGTCAGCGCGTTGTCGGCTTCGGCGCGCATCTTGCGGATGAGCGCGAAGCTGCGCTCGTCCAGGCCGCCCTCGGCGCCGGACACATACAACAGCATCCGGATCGCAGCCACGCGCAGACCGCCTTCCTGCAGCATCGAGCGCAGTTCCGCGGCGCGGTCTTCCATGAAGCGGCGGTGCTCCGGCGATACGCCCGGGTGCCGGCGCGGCGGGCCGGACTTGGCGCCCAGGCCGGCCAGATCCTGCACGACCGGCGATCCATACACGCTCATGAAGGTGCGCTCGTCGGCGGAATCGCGCAGTTCCTGCCAGATGTTCAGGCTGGTCTCGATCCAGTTCGAGAACATTTCCTGCGCCACCACGAACGGATTGGTGGGCGCGGCCTGCTGCCGGTTCTCGCGCACCTGTTCGGCCACCTTGGCGATGGGCGCGATGACCGGGTTGCGGTCGGAAATCAGTTCGTAGGGCAGGCGCAGCGGGTGCATGCGCTGCATCCACTCGGCCGATTGCGGCGTGACCATGGCGCGCAGCCAGGGCTGCACGAAGCTGCGGTACATGCCCAGGTTGATGTCCGAGATGCGGGCCACCGCGGCAAAGCGCTGGTCGTCTTCTTCTTTGCGGTCGACGATGGCGCGCACGTCGTCCAGCTTGCGCTGTTCGAAGGACAGCACGTAGTTGCCGAAAGCCAGATCGGCGTTGGGCGTGTCGGGCGTCTTGTCGGCGATTTCGGCCTGGTAGATGCCCGGCGGCAGCACATCGATCATGTCGATGTTGGAGGTGAATTCCTGGTGTTCCTTGCGCGCTACGCTGCCGGACACGAAGATGCCCAGGTGGCCGATGCTTTCGTGAATGGCGTAGACGATGGTCTGGCCGTGGGCCAGGACCTCGGCTTCGTTCTGGTAGAGCTCGGGAATCCAGCCCAGCGCCTGCGGCGGCGGGGTGATGTTGTCGCCCTTGGAGCAGAACACCACGATGGGCGAGCGGATGTTGCGCAGGTCGATGCGGATGCCGTCGGAGGTCACCAGGCCGGCGGTCGCCAGGCGGTTGCCGACGAACAGGTTGTCGACGATGTACTGGATTTCGGGGCCATTCAGGAAGACGTGGCCGCCCCACCATTTTTCAAAGCTGAGGTAACGGTCGGCTTCGGTGTCGACCTTGGAATACAGGTTGTACTGCTTGGACCACAGGGTGTTGGCCGGATTGAGGTTCTCGAAGTTCTGCACCAGCCAGGCGCCGTCGAACTTGCCGTTGCCCAGGTCGCTGGTCATGGCCGTGAGCCAGCTTCCGCCCAGCAGGCCGCCCGCGTAGCGCATGGGATTCATGCCGCGCCAGCCCGCCCAGTACGAGAGCGGTGCGCCCGCGACGATGATCGGCCCGAACAGTTCAGGACGCACCGCCGCGGTCATCATGATCTGCCAGCCCGCCTGGCAATTGGCCACGACGACGGGCTTGCCCTCGGCATCCGGGTGCAGCGCAATGATTTCTTCCAGGAAGCGCGCCTCGGCCATCATCACGTCTTCGACGGTCTGGGTGGGCATGGGCTGCGGCAGGAACGTCGCAAAGTAGCAGGGATGGCCCGCGCGCACCGCCACGCCGATTTCGCTCTCCGGCTTGAAGCCGCCAATGCCCGGCCCGTGGCCCGCGCGCGGATCCACCACCAGAAAGGGGCGCTTGATCGGGTCCGTTTCCACGCCGGCCGGCGGTTTGATCCGCAAGAGGCCGTAATTGACGGGACGGGGCAGCTCGCGGCCATCCAGCACCAGCTCGAATTCCATGCTCAGCACGTTCGGCGCGCGCTTGGCCATGTGTTCGTGATACTGGTTGCCGCGCTGGCGCATCACGTCTGCGTAAAGCACGCCGCGCTGCCAGGCGTCCACGGCGTATTCGTAGGCGGCCGTCCAGGGGTTGAGGGACGGGGCGAGCGTGTGATCGGTGCCGGATGCGGCCATGGCGATCTCCTGTAATGAGCTGCCGGCGACAGATGGCCGCCGAGCCGGTCCCCAGTGGAACCGGCGAAATTGACCTCCCCATTACACCGCAACGGATGGTGCGGTGCAACATCAGAACGATTTGCGGGGCGTCAAATGGCCGATCAGCCCAGCTCAGTCGGACCGATGGCAGACCGCTTCGACGCGGTTGCCGTCCGGGTCCAGCAGAAAGGCAGCGTAATACAGGGGATGGTAATGCGCGCGCACGCCGGGTGCGCCGTCGTCTCGGCCGCCGTGCGCCAGGCCGGCGGCATGGAAAGCGTCGACGGCCGCCCGGGTGGGCGCCTTGAAGCACCAGTGGCGCCGGGCGGCGGATGCGGGATCGGGAGAAGCGTCGGGGGCGGCGAACACCGACAGATAGGTATGGCCGCTGTCGCCGGGACCACAGCGCTCGCCGTATCCCATCGCGTCGGGACGGTCGTAGACCTTGTCCGCGCCCAGCGCCCGCATGATGGCGTCGTAGAACGGGCGGGCGGCGTCCAGGCGGGCGACGGTGATGGAGACGTGATCCAGCAGCTGCATCGCGGCGCCTTGGATGAGGGTCAGGTCACCGCGCGGCGGCGTTGTGTTCCAGCCATTTCTGGACGGCGGGCCGTTGCCATTGGGCGTCGGCGTAGGCGCGCAGCGTGTCGGGCAGGTCGTCGTTCGACAGGCGCTTGAGCATGACCGCCAGATCGATGTCGGCGATGCACCATTTGTCGAACAGGGTCGTCTGGCCGACGCCGACCAGATAGCTGGCCACGCGGATCAGCTTGGCGGCGGCTGCATGGGCGTCGTCGGACAGCGGCGGGCCGGATTCGCCGTAGAACACGGTTTCCGTGGGACGTTCCTGGCGCAGGGCGCCCAGGTCGCTGCGCAGCCAGGCCTGCAACTGGCGCGCGCGGGCGCGTTCCTGCAGGGCGGACGGAAACAGGGCGGTGTGTTCGGGCGGGGGAAAGGCTTCTTCCAGGTATTCGGCGATGACGCTGGATTCGGTCAGGTTGAAGTCCGCGTGGGTCAGCGCCGGCACCCGCGAGGTGAGCGCGCGGCACTGGAACGGCTGCATGCGCTGTTCGCCGGCACTCAGGTCGATGGGACGCACTTCGAAAGGCAGTTGCTTTTCGGTCAGCGCCACATAGACCGACATGGCGTACGGGCTGAGAAACAGGGAATCGACGTATAGCGTAATCGGGGCGCCCAAAGCTTGTCTCCGGTCAGGCGAAGTAACGTATGGTCAGGCCGCGCGGGGCGGCTGGTTTGCAAAGCGTAACGCAAGTGCAATGCGGACGTGTCGCGCGGGCGCGTCAGTCCGCAAAGGTCAGCCTGCAAAGGTCAGTCCACAATAAACAGCTTGGCGCCGGTCTGCGTGGACGAGCGGTGCGGTTCGGCCTGATCGGCCACCTGATAGCTCATGCCGGGGGTCAGCACGAACTGGCGGCCGTCTTCCAGTTCGGTGTGCAATTCGCCTTCCAGACAGAACAGGATGTGGCCCTTGGTGCACCAGTGGTCAGCCAGGTAACCGGCCGTGTATTCCACCATGCGCACGCGCAGGTCGCCGAATTGGCGGGTACGCCAGTACGCCGTGCCGGTTTCGCCGGCGTGTTCGGTGCGTTCCACTTCGGACCAGTCGGTGGTGCCGAAGGGGATGTTGCTCATCTTCATCGTGGATCCTGCAAGGTGGGTCCGCCCCAGAATGCCGGGCGAAACAACACATACTACGCCAATCGGGCTACCGGCTTTCCGCGGCCGGCCCCTGGCGCGCGGCCGCACATTGAAAAATCGGTCCATAACCCCTATCTTCTGGCTATTCAAGGCCGGATCCGGCTGTGCCGGACGCGGCCTCAACCCTCTACGTGAGCTGGAACATGGAGTTCAAGGACTACTACAGCATTCTCGGGGTGGAGCAGGGCGCATCCGACGACGATATCCGCAAGGCATACCGCAAGCTCGCCCGCAAATATCACCCAGACGTCAGCAAGGAAAGCGACGCCGAAACCCGCATGCGCGACGTCAACGAAGCCTACGACGTGCTGCGTGACGCCGAAAAGCGCCAGGCCTATGACAATCTGGCCGCGGGCGTCTCGCCCGAAGGCGGCTTCCAACCGCCGCCCGGATGGGACGAAGGCTTCGAATTCCACCGCGGCGCCGCGGCCGGCGACGAAGCCCAATTCAGCGAGTTCTTTTCGTCACTCTTTGGTGGTCGGGGCGCCAGGCACGGCGGACGCCAGCAGGAATTCCGCACGCGCGGCGAAGACCATCACGCCGCCATCGAAGTCGACCTGGAAGACGCCATCAAGGGCGCGACGCGCGACATCAGCCTGCGGTCCATGCAGATGGACGACCAGGGCCGGCCGCACATGCAGAGCCGCACCCTCAGCGTCAAGATCCCGGCCGGCGTGCGCGAAGGCCAGTACATCCGGCTGGCCGGACAGGGGATGCCCGGCTATGGCGGCGGCGAAAGCGGCGATCTGTATCTGGAAGTGCGCTTCAAGCCGCATCCGCGCTACCGTGCCGAAGGGCGAGATCTCTACATGACCTTGCCGGTTGCCCCGTGGGAAGCCGCGCTGGGCGCCAGCGTCAAGGCGCCCACGCCCGGCGGCACGGTCGAAGTGTCCGTGCCGCCCGGGTCCGGCAACGGCCGCAAGCTGCGGCTGCGCGGGCGCGGCATTCCCGGCGATCCGCCGGGTGATCTGTACCTGGTCCTGGATCTGGTGCTGCCGCCGGCGGACAGCGAAGCCGCCAAGGCCGCTTACCGCAAGCTGCAGCAGGATCTGCCCTTCAACCCGCGCCGCAATCTCGGGGTCTGAGCATGAAGAAGATAGTGATCACCAGCGCCACCGTCGTCGGCAAGTCGCAGCCGCTCAACGCAGACGACCTGGCGCGCGCCTGCGGCGCGGAAGTGGAATGGGTGGCCCGGCTGGTCGAAGTCGGCATCGTCAATGCCAGCGGCAGCGGCCCGGCGGAATGGCGTTTCTACAGCGTGGACCTGCAACGCGCCTTGCACGCGCGGCGGCTCGAGCATGACTTTGGCGCCGGTCTGGACGCCGTAGCGCTCATCCTGGACCTGAGCCAGGAGGTGCGCCGTCTGAAGTCAAAGCTGCGGGCGCTGGGCGCGACGCCTTGACGGCGCGAGGCATCTGATCGGCCGCGCTCCGCTGGGCTGAGCCGGCGGCGATTCGCGCTGAACCGCGCCAAGCCGGGTCGACCCAATCCAAGCCGACCCAATCCAAGCCGCCCATACCGCTGAGTAAAATGGGCGCCCGCCGCAACAAGTCAAAGCGATGAGCGCCTTGGAGACTCCCCCCGCCGCCGCGCGCGCCCCGTCCGGCGGCGCGCATATCGATGGCCTGAAATCCTGCCTGCCGGTCATGATCGGCTACTTCCCGGTTGCCGTGACGTTCGGCATCGCCGGTATCGCGGCTGGCCTGACGCCGTTGCAGGTCATCCTGATTTCCGTGCTGGTGTACGCGGGCGCCAGCCAGTTCCTGCTGCTGGCCTCCATCAAGGCCGGCACGCCGTGGCTGTGGGTGGTGGCGCTGTGCTCGCTGCTCAATGCGCGGCACCTGCTCTATGGCCCGCTGCTGTCGCGCTTTTTGCCGGCAGCGCTGCGCGATCGCCTGAAGGTTGCTTTTCTTTTGACCGATGAAGTCTTCGCCACCGCCTTCAACCGGTTGCAGGGCGTGGAACCCGCCCGGCGCCAGGGCTGGATGGTCGCGCTGGGCTTGGGCGCCTGGCTGACGTGGATCGCCGGCACCGCCGTGGGCGTGTACGCCGGCGACGGTCTCGAGCGGCACTATCCGATGCTGTCGCAAGTCATGCGCTTTGCGCTGCCCGCGCTGTTCATGGCGCTGGTGTGCCAGAGCGCCCGGCGCGGCATGGGACTGCCCATCCTGGCCGCCGTCATCGGCGCCGGACTGGTGGCCGCGCTGGGATACACCAGCCTCGCCATCCTGGCAGGCGCCGTCATCGGCTGCGCCGCCTATCGATTCAGGAGGCCCGCATGAACGCCAGCGGACTGGAATTCTGGGGCGCCGTCATTGCGATGGCGGTCATCACCTACCTCACGCGCGCCCTGCCGTTCATGCTGTCCGAGCGCAGCCGGCTGTTGCGGCACCTGTCCCGCGAGGGCTCGGCGCTGTCGGCGCTGGGTCCGTCGCTGCTGGCCGGCATCGCCGCCGCCGTCATCGTGCCGGATCTGCTGGGCGCCGCCGACGAGGCCGCCCACATTGCGCCGTACGTGGGCGGGCTTGTCGTCACGGGCGTGGCGGCGCGCCTGGTCAGCAACACGGGTGTAGCCGTGCTGCTCGGCATGGGGGGATACGGGATATTGCTGGCCTTGGCGGCGTAGCGGCCCGCAGGGCAAAATGGTCCGATCCCCCAAGGAGACCGACCATGCTTACGCTCTACCACGCACCGCGTTCGCGGTCGTTCCGGATATTGTGGCTGCTCGAGGAACTGGGCGTGCCCTACGACACCGAAATGGTGTCGATCCGCGGCCACGACAGCACGGGGCACATGCCTGCCGATTACATCGACATCCATCCGCACCGCAAGGTGCCGGCGCTGGTGCATGACGGCGTGCCCGTGTTTGAAACGCCCGCCATCGCGGTGTACCTGACCGACCTGTTTCCGCAGGCGGGGCTGGGACCGGTCGTCGGCGACCCGCAGCGCGGTCCCTATCTGACGTGGCTGGCGTATTCCACGGGCGTGTTCGAGCCTGCGATGGTCGAGCGGGCGTTCAAGACGCCGCATCAGGCCGCGCTGGGATGGGGGTCGGCCGACGAGATTCTATGGTCTCGGTCAAGCAGTCGTAGGTCGCAATTTCTCTGGATCAAAGGGTTGACCTGTTCGCCATACCCCGTACGCGATCCGCAGGAGTTTGCGCGCGATTATGACCAAGGCCGCAGTCGAGGCCAGCCCTCGAACCCTGAGCATGGCGTAGTAATCCTTGAATTGTTCCGTGCGCGCCGCTGAGCTAGCCGCGTTGTAGAGCAATGTCCTCGCGGCTTTATCGCCCTGCTTGCTTAGCCGGCGCCGGCCGACTTTTCTTCCGGATTCGTTCGGCCTCGGATCCAGGCCACAGAAGGCTACCGCCGCATCGCTGCTGGCAAAGTCGATCCGGCTGAACAAGCTCGTCAGGGCAACGCCGGTTATCGGTCCTATGCCGCATATGCCGGTGAGCAGACCGTATGTCTTGGCCCAGTCATTCTGGGCCTTAATCTTGGCAATCATTTCCCGTTCGAGCTGCTCTGACCACGCCGTCAAACTTGCGAGAGCCTTCTTCTGATGGCTGCTTACGCAACCATGTCGCTGGGCCGACAATCGCAAGGATGTGCCCACACGGACCACCGTCGATCTCAGCGCCTGAAGTGCTCTGACTTCCTGCAATTCTGGAGATATCGGTTCGTAACGATGCAGCTTTTTGTGATGCTGCGCGATGTATTGCGCGATGACGGCGGCATCCAATCGATCTGTCTTGCCGCGGTTCCCCAACGAGATGGCGTAATGATGAACGTGGGTCGGGTTAAGGACATAAACCTCAAATCCGCGCTCATGCGCCGTACGAGCCAGGAGCTCTTGATAGCCTCCTGTCGCTTCCATGGCGATCACACTAGTGGCCGGCAGACGCTTTAGCCAGCCCACGATGCTGGAGCGATTGTTGGGCAAGACGCCCGTCACGATCTCTCCGTCAGATGCGGCTACTTGAAGTTCAAACTTGCCGACATCGACCCCAATAAAAACGATTGAAGTTTGCATGACAGCTCTCCCTGCGATACGTTAAATCCGCTGGGGTAGCCACGCCTCGGGCGTTACCTTGCGATCAATCGGCGGTCTCGGCCGCTAGATTCCTTATCGACGCGTGAGGCGGGGTGGGATGCTCTCGTAGTGGCAGTCCGGGTGCAACCGGCTGATGGTTGAAGACGTCCCTTACCCCAGCGCCTTTCTTCTTCGAAAGACGCATCCACACCATACAAGGT
>NZ_DGMA01000010.1:0-50279 GCF_002388205.1 Achromobacter sp. UBA4530
TTCCGAGGGCAACATTCAACCCGTCACCGGACCGTCAGCGCGCGCGTGGGAAGCCTGGGTCAAGGATGGTCAGAGCATCGTCTTCAAGACCCTGCTGGCGCTCGACAAAAGCCTGATGCAAAGTCTGGTGCCCACGTTCGGCAATCAGGGCGAACTGGATTGGAACGACTTCGGGAAGCTCTACGCCCCGGTCACCAAGATCATTACCAGTAGCGACCTGGGCGACAAACTCATATGGCCTAACGTCCAGGACGCGATCGCCAGTGTGCTGGCCGCTTACAACGGTGCGGTGAGCCGACTGGAACTGAAGGTTGATGCCGGCGTGCGCAACGTCGCCACGCGTGTGAACAGCGCATCGCTCTTGCTGTACTCGCGCACATACATGACCCAGGTCGCCGTTCAGATGAAGCTGGGTGAGTTTTACACATTGATGTGCAAGCAGATCGGGGAAGACCGAAACAGGCTTGCGACGGCCATTGAGAAAGCGACCGGAAAGGCGCACAAGCAGGTGCGGTCGGTGCTGACTGCTGGTGTCCTCAGCCTGGCCCTGAGCGATCCGAAACTCGCGGAACAGATGGTTGAAGTGGTGCTCTGGGTCGAAGGCAACGCGAATGACCTGCGAAAGCGGTTCGGCGACGTCGTCAAGGATGCCACCCAGCAAACAGGGGAGGTTATCGGAGACGCCGCGCGCCGAGCCGGCGAAGCGCTAAGCGAACTCAAGGTGCTCGCTGGCACGCTGGAGCCGGGGGCACGCAAGGCCTTGGCCGGTCTTCAGCTAAACGTGGCGCGGGCCGCCGACCTCGCGCAGACCGGATTGAGGGGCGCGCGCAGTGCTGCCGCGATTGCCCGCGGCACGGTCGGAAGCGCTGAACTGCTGCTTGCTGTTGGCTCCACATACCTGTTATCGCAGGGCTTGCGTAAATCGGTTGAAGCCGTGGATGCCACCTTTGGAGCTAAACACGTGGAAGCCGTGCTGGCGGTGTATTCGGCGTCGATCGGAGTTTTGGGGGGAAGTTTTGAGGTAGTGGGACTGGCGTTGAAGGGCAGTGCCGAACAGGCGCGGAAGGTCCTGCGCGCGCCTGCGACCGGGAGCGGTGCAATCAGCCGGATCGCGAATGCTGGTAAAGCTCTGGCGCGATTTGGAGCTTTACTGAGTGCGGTATCTGGTTTCGTCGATGCAATCGCGTCATTCAAATCTGCAAGAAATGCTCGCGATTTGGGAGGCCGACCGGAGGTTGGATATTACACAGCGGCCGCGTTTTATGGAGCGAGCGCAGCTGCGTCGGGATACGCTATTTACGCAAGCTCCGCAGCCATTCTAAGCTCGACATGGGTGCTTGGACCCGTCGGTTGGGCAATTCTTTTCGGCTTGATCGCATATATAGCCGAGAGAATCGGAGAGGAAGCAGAATCTTCGCCATTGGAGAGGTGGGTCTACTGCAGCCACTTTGGTAAATCCGATTCCGGTAAATTTACCGACGCCAGTACTGCGGTTGCTGCGTTGAATGCAGCTGTTTTGGGAATCGATGCACATGTGATTTTTGATTCTGAGATCCGCTTGGTGCATTACGAAGGGTTGGCTGCAGCCATGGGAGGCATGGAGGCTGGCCCCGCAGTTATCCCGCGCTTGAAATATCGAATAGTTCTTCCGCGATACGACTCGGTCAGGGCTGCGTACTCATGGAAACTTCAAGTCAACCGCTATCGGGGGGACGAAGTGCTCGCGTCGGGCAATTACCCTCACGATGCTGCAAAAAAGGAAGAAGTGATCCTTCCATGCAATCCGTTGGATTACCGCCCGGATAGCACCATTCCGACAGTCAAGGAAGAACTGCTGACTCTCGCTGATGAGAGTAAGTCGAGTTTCCTTGTCATCGAGGGGGATATCGAACTTTCGGTAGGGCACGATATTGATGTGGCAGTCATCAGCGTCGAGTACCTCCCCAATGTTATCGATCCCGAGATGATTGCCAAAGTGGAATGTATAGAAGCAAAGTAATGATGAAAAAAAATGCACGTTTGGATAATCCAACAAAAGGGTGGCGAGCCGACCTGCCTCTGCCGAATACATTGCCTGGTGCACCACTGCCTCTGTTAGGTCGCTGCCCGAACTTCGTGGACGATATCTATCTGGAACTTAGCGGCTCCCGCAATTTTAATCGCACAGTCATATTCATTTTTGCTTTTTCGATGTTCCTAATAGCAGTATTTATCGTAAAGATATTTTTCTTCGATCTTGGCGGCGGCGCATTTTCGAGCCACCCATTTCTGTTCATGCTGACGACGGCCTTGTCAATTGGGACACTGGTTGCCGGAATAGGAATATTCCGCTCTGGCGCGGCCCCCCCTCGCGATGAGCCGATCCGCTTTAATCGCAAGCGTCGCAAGGTCTACGTTTATCGCTTTCACAACGGCAACCTAGTAAGCGGCAAAGGTACGGGCGTATGCCCCGTGATTTTTAACTGGGAAGATCTGCGCGCCGAAGCCTGGAGCCGAATGAGCCCAAGCCCGAGCGGCGTCCCGATTTTTGCTTGGGGCGTCGATATTGCAGTGGTTGCACAAGGTTCCAATCACGTTATTGATCGCTTCCAATTGGCCGGCAGCAATGCCGATGGGGAACATATGTGGGCCATGGCGCGCGCGTTCATGAACCAGGGACCCGGGTCGTTGCCAAAGTATTCGAACCTACCGCGTGATTGGAATAATCACATCCCGGCGTGTGATCCTGGGCTGCGACTGGCACCAAAAGTGCATTGGCCGATTGATATGGACGTTGAGTCGAAGACGGCGCCGTAGAACGCGTTTGTTCAGCTTCCGAATCTTGATCGAGTGGTCTCGCGGCATTGATCGCTTCCAATTAGCTGGCAGCAACGCCTACGGCGAACACATGTGGGCAATGGCGCGCGCGTTCATGAGCCTGGGACCGGAAGCATTACCCCAATATCCAAACCCTTCCCGTGATTGGAACAAAGATGTGCCGCTCTATCACTTGACCCTGCGTTTAGCGCCCAAGGTGGGGTGGCCGGATGATATGGACGTCGAATCGCGCACGGCACCGTAACTCGTCTTTGGTTGGCGCCGAAGTCAAAGTGCCGACGATGTGCCGTTGGAGCCACGCATCTACTGTCGCAGGGGTTGCGCCAATCGGTTGAGGCCGTGGATGGGCTCTCGGCCGAGATGCGACGAAGATTCTCCGCGCACCGGTGACGGGTGCCGGTGCGACCACAATACGGCATCGACGTGTCGCCCGAGTTCACCAAATCGCTGATCGATGGGGACACGGGTGAAGGCCTTGCGCAGCACAAGGCCATCTATCTGGGCGCCAGACACCAACGCCAAACCAACAACCGATGCCTTACTTAGCGGCCCCTACCGACCACCCCTTAGACAACTCCACTGCCTGCCGCCACCGCTTCATCCGCGCATCTCTCACGGACTGAGGCCAGGCCGGCGTGAACGTGCGTTCAGCCTGCCACTTCGATGCAAATTCATCCTGACCCGACCAGAAGCCTACAGCCAGGCCGGCGAGGCCCGCTGCGCCGAGTGCAGTCGATTCGGGAACCCGGGGGCGGACAACCGGAACGCCCAGAATGTCAGCCTGCATCTGCATCAGCAGGTCATTGCGGGCGGCGCCGCCGTCGACGCGCAATTCCGTCAAAGCGATGCCGCTGTCCGCATTCATGCACGTCAGCAGTTCAGCGCTTTGCAGGGCGATGGATTCCAGCGTGGCACGTGCGATGTGGGCGCGTGTGGTGCCGCGAGTCAGGCCAACAAGGGTGCCGCGCGCGTAGGGATCCCAGTGCGGTGCGCCCAGACCGGCGAAGGCCGGGACCATGAAAACGTCGTCCGTGTCCGAGACGCTGGCGGCCAGGGATTCGATTTCTTCGGAGCGCTGGATGATGCCCAACCCGTCGCGCAGCCATTGAACCGCAGCGCCGGCCACGAAGACGCCGCCTTCCAGCATGTACGCCGGCTTCCATTTGTCCTGCCCCGCTTGAGGCAGGCCCCAGCCGACCGTGGACAGCAGGGTGTTGCGCGATTCGACGGGCTTGTCGCCCACGTTCATCAGCATGAAGCAGCCGGTGCCGTAGGTGTTCTTGGCCATGCCCGGCGTAAAGCAGGCCTGACCGAAGGTCGCGGCCTGCTGGTCACCCGCCACGCCCGCGATGGGCACGGAGCCGCCCAGCCATTCCGGCAGCGCCTCGCCGACGATGGCGCTGCTGGGCGCGATCTGCGGCAAGACGCTGCGCGGGATGTTGAGCAGCGCCAGGATGTCGTCGTTCCAGTCCTGCGTGTGCAGGTCGAACAGCATCGTGCGCGAGGCATTGCTGGGGTCGGTGCTGTGTACCGCGCCGCCCGTCAGTTGCCAGATCAGCCAGGTGTCGATGGTGCCGAAGGCAAGTTCGCCGCGTTCGGCCAGGCGGCGGGCGCCGGGCACGTGGTCCAGCAGCCAGGCCAGTTTGGTGCCGGAAAAGTAGGCGTCGACAACCAGGCCCGTGCGCGCCTGCAGGAAGTCGCCGTGGCCGTCCTGGCGGAGCTGGTCGCACATCGGGGCCGTGCGGCGGTCCTGCCAGACGATGGCGCGCGCCAGCGGGCGGCCGGTGGCGCGTTCCCAGATCAGCGTGGTTTCGCGCTGGTTGGTGATGCCGATGGCGGCGATGTCAGCGGCAGCCGCGCCGGCGTTGCGCAAGGCTTCGCGGGCGACGTCGAGCTGGCTGTGCCAGATCTCGTTGGCGTCGTGCTCGACCCAGCCCGGACGGGGATAGTGCTGGCGGAATTCACGTTGGCCGACGCCGCGGACCACGCCGTCGCGGTCGAACACGATGGCCCGGGAGCTGGTCGTGCCCTGGTCCAGGGCTAGGACAAATTCATTCGTCGTCACTGTTTTTCGCGCCGTTCAGGTGTGCCCCGGCCAGCGGGTCGAGGCGTCTAAAGGAGAAAGTCGATGCCATGCACAGCAGGCCGATGACGATGAAGCCGGCAACCACGTCGCTGATGGCCAGCGTTTCGGCGCCGCGCAGCGACATGCTGATGTTCAACGTGACCGCAGCCACCCCGACGCCCAGCGTGATGCCCAGTTGCTGGGCCATGGCCGAAAAGCTGCTGGCGCGGCTCATCTTGGCGGGCGGGATGTCGGCATAGGTTAGCGTATTTACCCCCGTGAACTGCAACGACCGGAAGAAGCCGCCCACCAGCAGGATGGCGATCATCAGCCATACGGGCGTGGCCGGGTTGAAGGCGCCGCAGACGATGATGAAACCGCCCGTCAGTAGCGCATTCAAGGTCAGCACGCGGCGAAAGCCGAAGCGTTGCACGATGGGCGTGGCCACGAACTTCATCAGCAGCGCGCCGGCGGCGCTGGCGAAAGTGATGAGGCCGGCCGAGAACGGCGAAAGGCCAAAGCCCACCTGCAGCAGCATGGCCAGCAGGAACGGCGTGGCGCCGACGGCAAAGCGGCACAGGTTGCCGCCCAGCGTGGAGATGGCGAACGTGGGAATCCGCATCAGGGACAGATCGATGATGGGATGTTCGGTGCGCCGTGCGTGCACGCCGTACAGCAGTCCGCACACGATGCCCACGGAGATCAGGCCGAGCAGCATGGGCAGCGGCATCACGTCGCGGCCGATGGCCTCGAAGCCGGTGACCAGGGTGGCCAGGCAGCCGGCGCTCAGCAGAAAGCCGATCCAATCGAGCCGCGGCGTGCCGGTTTCGCGGATTTCGGTGACGTACCGCAGCACCAGAAAAATGCCCAGGAACCCGATCGGGATGTTGATCAGGAAGATCCAGTGCCACGACATGTACGTGACCATGAAACCGCCTAGCGGCGGTCCGATCACCGGTCCCAGCAGTGCCGGGATCGACAGGAAGGACATGGCCTTGAGCAGATCCTGCTTGGGGACGGTGCGCAGGAGGATGATGCGGCCCACCGGCACCATCATGGCGCCGGCCATGCCCTGGACGATCCGGGCCAATACGAGTTGGGGGAGGTCCTGCGAGATAGCGCAGGCGACGGAACTGAGGGTGAACAGGCCGATCGCGGTAATGAATACGCGCCGGGCGCCGTAGCGGTCCGCCGCCCACCCACTGATGGGCACGAAGACGGCGACGGCCAACAGGTACGACGTGATGGCCACATTGAGCCGCACCGGGGTGGATCCCAGGGCCCGTGCCATGGCGGGCAGGGCGGTCGCCACGACCGTCGCGTCCAACATTTGCATGAACAGCGCGCAGCCGACGATGAAGGGGATCATGCGCGCCGCGCGCACCGCATCCGGGGTTGACGGTGGAGCGGGATTGGCTGCGGCGGCGGATTCTGCGGACATGTCGGACGGGCTGCGGTGGAAGCCTGACGATTGTAACGCCGGGGATATGGCCGCCGTGAAGTAAACTCGAGACATCTGCAACCTAATGAAATTGGCGTCATGGCGACCAACTACGAATCCGAGATCACCCAGTTCCTCAAGGACTTCAAGAAATCCCACCCTGGCACCGAAGAGCGCCAGCGCGAGGGACGCGCCCGCCTCTGGGACAAACCGCAGGATCAAGAGCTGCTCGAAGGCTTCCGCGCGGCTCGCGTGGCGCAAAGGCCGTACGTGTATCAGGCCGACTGATACCGTTCTCGGCAAACATGGTCCAGAACCCCTCGGTGCCAGGCGATGCCCTGGCCAAGCTAGTGGCACCGTCCGTCGACAGCACGCCCGACACCATCGATAGCGTGGCGTTTGCGCGTCTGTATGGCGAACCGCTGTTCCAGATGCCGACGGACCTGTACATCCCGCCCGATGCGCTGGAAGTCTTCCTCGAGGCGTTCGAAGGGCCGCTGGACCTGCTGCTTTACCTGATCCGCAAGCAGAACTTCAACGTTCTGGACATCCCCATGGCGGATGTCACGCGGCAGTATCTGTCGTATGTGGATCAGATCCGCATCACCAATCTCGAACTGGCCGCCGAATACCTCCTGATGGCGGCCATGCTCATCGAGATCAAGTCGCGCATGCTGCTGCCGGTCAAGAAGACCGACACCGGCGAAGAGCCCGAAGATCCCCGCGCCGAACTGGTCCGCCGCCTGCTCGAGTACGAGCAGATGAAGCTGGCCGCCCAGAAGCTCGACAAGATGCCGCAGCTGGGGCGCGATTTCGTCAGCAGCCAGGCCGTGGCCGACCTCAGCGTCGAGCGCGCGCTGCCCGACGTCAGCGTGGACGACCTGCGCGCGGCCTGGGCCGACATCATGAAGCGGGCCAAGCTGAACCAGCATCACCACATCACGCGCGAGCAGCTGTCCGTGCGCGATCACATGACGCACATCCTGCGCCGCCTGAACGACGTGCGTTTCATGGAGTTCGGCGACCTCTTCATGGAGCGCGTCCGCGAGGGCGCACCCGCCGCGGTCGTCGTCGTGCATTTCATCGCCATGCTCGAACTGGCGCGCGAATCGCTGCTGGAAATCACGCAGGCCGAGCCGTATGCGCCCATCTACGTCCGCCTGGCGTACACCAGCGTGGCAGCCGTTGCGGCCTGATCCTGACCGGGCTCCTGCCCACCCCGGAGATTCCCTTGAAAGTCGTACACACCATCCAGGAATTGCGCGATCACCTGCGCGGACAGAACCGCGTGTCGTTCGTGCCCACCATGGGCAACCTGCATGAAGGCCACCTGTCGCTGATGAAGCTGGCGCGCCAGCACGGCGATCCCGTCGTGGCTAGCATCTTCGTGAACCGCCTGCAGTTCGGCCCGAACGAGGACTTCGACCAGTATCCGCGTACCCTGGCCGCCGACATCGAAAAGCTTGAAGCGGCGCGCGACGTCTACGTGCTGTTCGCGCCGAACGAGCGCGAGATGTATCCCGAGCCGCAGAATTTTCGCATCCAGCCGCCCGATGACCTGGGCGACATCCTGGAAGGCGAGTTCCGTCCCGGGTTTTTTGCCGGTGTCAGCACCGTCGTGCTGAAGCTGTTTTCCTGCGTGCAGCCGCGCGTGGCGGTGTTCGGCAAGAAGGACTACCAACAGCTCATGGTGGTGCGCAACATGTGCCGCCAGTTCCAGTTGCCCGTCGAGGTGCTGGCGCATGAAACCGTGCGCGCGGACGACGGCCTGGCGCTGTCGTCACGCAACCGCTACCTGACCGACGGCGAGCGCGCCGAGGCGCCGGCGTTGTACGCCGAGCTTCAGGAGATCGGCCGCCGCCTGGCCCAGCGCGAGCGCGATGCTACTGCGTTGGAGAACGACGCGGCCCAGCGGCTGACGCAGCGCGGCTGGAAGGTCGACTATGTGGCCCTGCGCCGCCAGCGCGATCTGAAGCGCCCCGAGGCCGCCGACCTGCAGGCGGGCGAACCCGTCGTCGTGCTGGCCGCGGCCAAGCTGGGCGCCACGCGACTGATCGACAATCTGGAATTGGTCTACACGGCCTGAAGCGGCGGGTCGGTGACATCCGGGCGCGCGATGCGGGGCGCTCGGTACAAGGCACCTGGTACAGGCGCTTGATAGGGCAATTGAGGCGAGGCGTTTTCATCAGCCCCTAGCAGAATTGCCAGCTTACGGCGGCCCGGCCGGCGGGGCAGACTGTTTGCAATCCTACATTGCAAACGAGCTTCCATGCCCTTTCCTCACCCCGAACTCGACGCCGCCCTTTCAGCCCTGACCGCCCGCGAACGCCAGATTGTTGACTACGTGGCGGCTGGGCGCGCCAACAAGGTCATTGCCATCGACCTGGGCATTTCCCTGCGCACGGTCGAGGCCCACCGCGCCCGCATCTTCGCCAAACTCGGCGCCCGCAACGCCATGCAACTTGCCTGCCGGCTGTGTGCGCACGGGCAGTCCGGCGCATCGCCCGTTCCGGGCGCGCACTGGCCGTCCCGCACTATGCCGCCTTTCGTCCGCCCTGGCGCGCCGGCCCAGGCATTGCACGAGCCCGCCAGCGAATACGGCGACTGCCCGGCAAAACCCGATGTTCCTCCCTGATGGCGATTTGGTGCCGGCGGTCTTGTGCTCACACGTAAGGCAAGCCGTGCTTCGCAGCCAAAACCCTCCGCCATAACGTGCAGCCGTGGGGGCCGCCGTATTCCGCCGCGCTTGTCGTTTCACCGGGCCCAATGGCTGCCGGCCAAAGAATTCGGGCCTGACGAACAAGGTGTTCGTCAGGCCCGGGTGGGGTGCTGCGGTGTTCGCCCTGCGGCGCTCACGCGCCGTGGGCGGACATCCCTTCGATCAAGGGCACTTGGGCGCTGCGGCGCTGGCCAGTTCGTCGATCGGGTCCAGATCCGGCTGGCGGGTCAGGTTGTAGTTCAGGTTGGGCGTCTGGCCGCCAATGGAGCGCACACGCAGCACGTTGTTGGCCGCGACCACGAATTCCACGCGGACATTGCCTTGGCCGTCCATCAGGATGACGCGCGGCGGGCGTTCTTCGGTGGCATCCCAGCAGCCTTGCTCGGAAACGGGCGGGCCCTTCTTGGGATCGTTGTCCAGGTAGGCGGTGCGGCCGCGCCAGCGGCCATTGGGCGCCAGCGTCAGCGTCACGCGCTGGGCCGTGCACTGCATGGCGGGCGAAAAACACGGCAGCGTGCCCATGTAGGTTTGCGGCTGCGGAACGAGGCTATGGGTGATGCCGTTGGCCGCAGGGGCAGGGGCAGGGGCCACGGGGGCGGGTGCCGAGCCGCCGGCGCCGCCGGAGCCACCGGCACCGCTTTCTGCGCCTTCGGGCACGGACTGGCCGTCTTCGGTGGTCTGGCCGGCAGCAACCGCCTGCTGATTCTGGTTCTGTTGACGGCGCGCGTCGGGCTTGAGCTCGATCTGCACTTGCGACGGGGCGCGGATGACGGTGCGGTAGCCGGCGCCGGAACCTTGATACTGGGCGTCGGTCACGGTGCTTTCGGCAGGCAGGTCGTAATAGCCTTCAGCTTTCTGCTTGGCGCAGCCGGTTGCGGCGATCACGGTGCCCGCTAGCAGCAGCCCCATGACGCTGAGTTTGCGGGAGCGGGAAACGATTTCTACGCGCGCGGCCATGGCAGCTTATCCGTGAATTGAGTCTGTCTCCGATTTTACGCACTTATGCGAAGATTCGATACGTTCCCCTTAGCCGTTCCCGGGCATCCCGGCACTTTATGCACAAATTACGACACGGCCGCGCGCGGCTCCTCATTCCTTGCGCCATCGCCGTTCTGTCGGATGGGCAGGCGCGTCCGGACCGCAAGGGGCGATGACGCCGATGTGGCACGTCTTTGATTTACCCCTTGGCGTCTTCATCGGCGTGGCGGCGCTGGCGGGCCTGTTCGTGGGCAACTGGCTGACGGTGCTGACCCATCGGCTGCCGCGCATGATGGAGCGCGAATGGCAGGCGCAGTGCCTGGACGCCGCCGGCAAGCCGCGGCCCGCCGGACACTATGGCCTGCTGTCGCCGGCCTCGCAATGCCCGGCCTGCGAGGCGCCCATCGAAAGAATGGCCCGGATTCCCGTGCTCGGCTGGCTGCTGCTGCGCGGCCGGTGCGCGGCGTGCCACGCGCCCATCGGCTGGCGCTATCCCGTCATTGAACTCCTGACCTGCGCGCTGTTCGCCGCCTGCGCGCTGCGCTTTGGCGCAACGCCGATCGCGTTGGCGGCCATGGGCTTGTCGGCCATGCTGGTGGCGCTGGCATGGATCGACTTCGAAACGACGTTGCTGCCCGACGTTCTGACGCAGCCGCTGGTGTGGGCGGGCCTGCTGGTGAACCTGTTTGATGCATTCACCAGCGTGCAGACGGCGGTGGTCGGCGCGGCAGCCGGGTATCTTTTCCTGTGGGTTATCTTTCATGTGTTCCGCCTGTTGACCGGGCGCGAAGGCATGGGGCAAGGCGACTTCAAGCTGCTGGCCGCGCTGGGCGCGTGGTTTGGTGTCGAGGCCTTGCCGATGTTGCTGCTCAGTGCGTCGCTGGTGGGCGTGCTGATCGGCGGGACGCTGACGCTCACCGGCCGCGCCAGCCGCGGCCAGCCCTTGCCCTTCGGGCCGTACCTGGCGCTGGCCGGCCTGGTCATGCTGCTGCTGGGCGGCGAACAAGGCATATGGCAGTTCATGAACTAGGGACGGCCGGTCAGGACGGCCAGTTGGGGCGACCAGTCAGGACGGCCGGTCAGGACGATCGGCCAGCCGAGGGCCGCCGGTATCGACGGCCATGCAACGGCACTAAGCAAGAGACAAAGGAAAGGCAGCATGTTCAACATTGGTCTGACGGGCGGCATCGGCTCGGGCAAGTCCCGCGTGGCGGACATGCTGGCGGAGTGGGGCGCGGCGTTGGTCGACACCGACGAGATCGCGCGATCGCTCACCGCCGCCGGCGGCGCTGCCATGCCCGCGATCGAACACGAGTTCGGACCGCAGGCGCTGACGCCCGACGGCGCGCTGGACCGCGCGTGGATGCGCACGCAGGCGTTCGCCGATCCGCAGGTGCGGCGGCGGCTGGAGGCCGTGCTGCACCCGGCCATCGGCCGCGAAACGCAGCGGCAGGCGGCGGCCGCGCGCGGATCGTATCTGGTCTTTGTGGTGCCGCTATTGGTTGAGTCCCTGGACCGTTGGCGTGACCGCGTGGATCGTATCTGCGTGGTCGATTGCGATCTCGAAACGCAGGTCGCTCGCGTGCAGCAGCGCAGCGGGCTGACGGAGCAGGACATCAGGCGTATCATGGCGGCACAGGCTGCGCGGGCACGCCGGTTGGAGGTCGCGGACGACGTCATACTCAACGACGCAACGACAACACCGGAACAGTTGCGCGCGCGGGCGTTGACCCTGCATGACCGCTGGCTGGCGCTGGCGACCACCACGGGCCGGTAAGCCAGCGGCTGCCGGCACCCCTGAAAATTCTTGGCCCGCCGGCCAACCACTTGATAGGGCCTGTAAAAAAGCGTGATCGTTTACGAATATCCCTTCAACGAGCGCATCCGTGCTTATCTGCGGCTGGAATACCTGTTCGACAGGCTCTTCTTCTTTGCTCGCGAGGGTGACTCACGCCAGCATCAGGTTGCCGTCACCTCCCTTTTCGATCTGCTCGACGCGTGCGAACGCACCGACGTAAAAGGCGCGGTCCTGCAAGACCTTGAACGCCAGCGCTTGGCGCTGGTCGGGCTGCGCGATCATCCCGGCGTGGCGCAGGACGCGCTGGAAGGCATGCTGCGCGAAATGGAAAAGGTGGCCAGTGCCCTGGCTGCCCCTGGCAAGACCGGCCAGTCGCTGCGCGAGAACGAATGGCTGACCAGCCTGCGCGGACGCCTGTCGGTGCCCGGCAGCGCCACGCAGGTCGACATGCCTTCGTACTATGCCTGGCAGAACAAGCCCGAGGCCGCGCGCTGCGCGGACCTGCAGGCGTGGGTGTCCCCCTTCATTCCCCTTTACGATGGCCTGACCCTGGCGCTGCGCCTGTTGCGCGAGTCCGGACGCAAAACCGACATCGTGGCCGAGCAGGGCGCCTATCAGCAGATGCTGGGCGGCAAACAGTTCCAGCTGCTGCGCGTCTGGGTGGACCCCACCCACGGCGTCTTCCCCGAGATCAGCGCCAATAAGTACATGATCTGGATACGTTTTTCCACCCAGGACGGGGAGTTCAAACCCCAGCAGGTGGCCCGTGATGTGTCATTCCAGATGACCCTCTGTAGCTCTTAGGCTGAAGTTACGCAGGGTTTCGCTGCCCGGATTCCTGTTGCGGGTAGTTTCAGCATGACGGTCATCAGGGCCGAAATCGGGACGGTCTAGTAGACAATACGGCTTTCCTTCCGAGTGTGCCGGAACCGTTTCCATGTCCGATAGCCGTCCTGTATCCCCACCCACCCGCTGGAGCCGTCGCCGCGTGGTCGGCTTGGGTCTGCTGCTCCTCGTTGTGGCGGCAATCGCGTGGTTGGTGCTCCGGCCCTCGGCCAAGCAGGGTGGTCCCGGCGGACGTGCCGGCGGCCGGCCTCCCATGGCGGCCATGGCCAACTTGCCGGTGCCGGTGCGGATCGCCACCGCCGCCCAGCAGGACATCGACATCTTCCTGCGCTCGCTGGGCACCGTCACCGCCTACAACACCGTCACCGTCCGAAGCCGCGTCAGCGGCGAACTCGTCGACGTCGCCTTCCAGGAAGGGCAGCAGGTCAAGGCCGGCGACCTGCTCGCGCAGGTGGACCCGCGTGCGTTTCAGGTGGCCTTGGATCAGGCGCGCGGCACGCAGATGCAGAACCTGGCCCAGCTGGAAAACGCCCGCCGCGACCTGCAGCGCTACCAGGCCCTCTTCAAGCAGGATTCCATTGCCCGCCAACAGGTCGACACGCAGGCCGCGCTGGTGCGCCAGTACGAAGGCACGGTCAAGAGCGATCAGGCCAATGTCGACAACGCCAAGCTGCAACTCGATTACGCGCGCATCACCGCCCCGATCGGCGGCCGTCTGGGTCTGCGCCAGGTGGACCGCGGCAATCTCGTGTCCAGCGCGGACACCAACGGTCTGGTCGTCATCACCCAGACTCAGCCGATTTCCGTGGTCTTCACCCTGCCTGAGACGCAGTTGCCCGAAGTGCGCGCGGAACTCGCCGCCGGCAAGACGTTGACGGTCGACGCCTACGACCGCGCCGACACCCGCCGCATCGCGACCGGCACGCTCGAAACGCTGGACAACCAGATCGACGTGACCACCGGCACGCTCAAGCTCAAGGCACGCTTCGACAACGCCGACGATGCGCTTTTCCCCAACCAGTTCGTCAACGTGCGCCTGCACGTGCTGACCCGCAAGGACGTGACCGCCATTCCGACGGCGGCGGTCCAGCAGGGCTCGGCCGGCGCGTTCGTCTTCCTGGTGCAGGACGACAACACGATCGCGGTGCGCCAGGTCAAGCTGGGCGCCATCAACAGCGGCATGGTCGCCGTGAACGAAGGCTTGAAGGCGGGTGACCGCGTCGTCACGGAAGGCACCGACCGCCTGCGCGCTGGCGCCAAGGTGGAAATCCTGGGCGGCGCCGAAGTCATTCCCGCCACCCGCGACAAGACGCTGGGCGCGGGGGCGCCGGCTGGCACCACGCCCGCGTCCAAGTAAGCCGAGAACGCCGTGAGCCCGTCGCGCCTTTTCATTCTGCGCCCCGTGGCCACCACCCTGTCGATGGTGGCCATCCTGATCGCGGGCCTCATCGCCTACCGTTTCCTGCCCGTTTCGGCGCTGCCCGAAGTCGACTACCCGACGATCCAGGTCGTGACGCTGTATCCCGGCGCCAGTCCCGACGTCATGACGTCGCTGGTCACGTCACCCCTGGAGCGGCAATTCGGCCAGATGCCCGGCCTGAACCAGATGTCGTCCACCAGTTCGGGCGGCGCCTCGGTCATCACCCTGCAATTCAACCTGACGCTGCCGCTGGACGTGGCCGAACAGCAGGTGCAGGCGGCCATCAACGCGGCGTCGAACCTGCTGCCGTCCGACCTGCCGGTGCCGCCCACCTACAACAAGGTCAACCCGGCCGACGCGGCGGTGCTGACGCTGGCGATCACGTCGCCCACCATGCCGCTGCCGCAGGTGCGCGACCTGGTCGATACGCGCGTGGCGCAGCGGCTGTCGCAGATCCCGGGCGTTGGCCTGGTCAGCGTGGCGGGCGGGCAGCGCCCGGCCGTGCGCGTCCAGGTGAATCCGCAGGCGCTGGCAGCGAATGGCCTGTCGCTGGCCGACCTGCGCACCGCCATCGTCGGCGCCAACGTCAACCAGCCCAAGGGCAACCTGGACGGTCCGCAGCGCTCCACCACAATCAACGCCAATGACCAGCTCAAGTCGCCCACCGACTACAACAGCCTGATCATTGCGTACAAGAACGGCGCGCCGCTGCGGCTGGCCGACGTGGCGCGCGCGGTCGAAGGCGCCGAAGACACCCGCCAGGCCGCGTGGGCCGGCGACAAACCCGCCATCCTGCTGAACATCCAGCGCCAGCCCGGCGCCAACGTGATCGACGTGGTCGACCGTATCCAGGCGCTGATGCCGCAGTTGCGCGCCGCGCTGCCCGCCACGCTGGACGTGACGGTGGTGTCGGACCGCACGCAGACCATCCGCGACTCGGTCGCCGACGTGCAGTTTGAAATGCTGCTGGCCGTCGGGCTGGTGGTCATGGTCACGTTCATCTTCCTGCGCAGCCTGACGGCCACGCTGATTCCCAGCGTCGTCGTGCCGCTGTCGCTGGTGGGCACGTTCGGGATCATGTATCTGTCCGGATTCTCGATCAACAACCTGACGCTGATGGCGCTGACCATTGCCACCGGCTTCGTGGTGGACGACGCCATCGTCATGATCGAGAACATCGCCCGCCACATTGAAGAAGGCGAAAAGCCGATGCAGGCCGCGCTGAAAGGCGCGTCGCAGATCGGCTTCACGCTGATCTCGCTGACCCTGTCGCTGATCGCCGTGCTGATTCCGCTGCTGTTCATGACGGAGGTCGTGGGCCGGCTGTTCCGCGAATTTGCGATCACGCTGGCGGTGGCCATCCTGATTTCGCTGGTGGTGTCGCTGACGCTGACGCCCATGATGTGCGCGCGCCTGCTGCGCGCCGAATCCGAAACGAAGCACGGGCGTTTTCATCAGGCCACGGGCGCCTTCATCGACCGCATCATCGCCGGCTATGACCGCATGCTGCAGGTCGTGCTGCGCCATCAGACGCTGACGCTGATTGTTGCGGTGGCCACCTTTGCGCTGACCGTGTTGCTTTACCTGGTGGTGCCCAAAGGCTTCTTCCCGCAGCAGGACACCGGCCTCATCCAGGCCATCACGCAGGCGCCGCAGTCCATTTCGTTTACCGCCATGTCCGAGCGCCAGCAGGCGGCGGCCCGCCTGGTGCTGGAGGATCCCGACGTGCAGGCCGTGTCGTCCTTCATCGGGGTGGACGGCAGCAACGCCACGCTCAGCGCCGGCCGCATGCAGATTTCGCTCAAGCCCCAGGCCGAGCGCAATGGCGATCTGCGCACCGTCATGGCCCGCCTGCAGGAAAGCCTGAACAAGCAGGACGGCCTGACCGTCTACATGCAGCCGGTGCAGGACCTGACCATCGAAGACCGCGTCAGCCGCACGCAGTACCAGATGACGCTGTCCAACCCCGACCTGAAAGTGCTGAGCGAATGGACGCCCAAGCTGGTCGAGCGTCTGCGCGCCGTGCCGGGCCTGATGGACGTGGCCGACGACCTGCAGGACGACGGCCTGCAGACGTGGGTGGAGATCGACCGCGACGCGGCCTCGCGGCTGGGCATCACCGCCGCCGTCATCGACGAGACGCTGTACAACGCCTTCGGCCAGCGGCTGATCTCCACGATCTTCACGCAGTCCAATCAGTACCGCGTGGTGCTGGAAGTCCTGCCGCAGTTCCAGATGTCGCCCAGCGCGCTGGGGCAGATCCACGTGCCCACGTCCACGGGCGCGCAAGTGCCGCTGTCGTCGGTCGCGCACATCAGCGAAGGCCGGACGGTGCTGGCCGTGAACCGGCTTGACCAGTTCCCCATGGTGACCGTGTCGTTCAACCTGGCGCCCGGCGCCTCGTTGTCCGACGCTGTGGAAAACATCAAGGCGGCCGAAGCCGAAATCGGCATGCCGTCCAGTGTCGAAACGCGCTTCCAGGGCGCGGCGCTGGCGTTCCAGAATTCGCTGTCCAGCACGCTGTGGCTGATTCTGGCGGCCGTGGTCACGATGTACATCGTGCTGGGCGTGCTCTATGAAAGCTACATCCACCCCATCACCATCCTGTCCACGCTGCCGTCCGCGGGCGTGGGGGCGTTGCTGGCGCTGCTGATCAGCGGCACGGAACTGGACATGATCGGCATCATCGGAATCATCCTGCTGATCGGCATCGTCAAGAAGAACGCGATCATGATGATCGACTTCGCGCTGGACGCCGAACGCAAGCGGGGACTCGCGCCGCGCGAGGCCATCCACGAGGCCGCGCTGCTGCGCTTCCGGCCCATTCTGATGACCACGCTGGCCGCGCTGTTCGGCGCCTTGCCGCTGATGCTGTCCACCGGCACCGGCGCTGAACTGCGCCAGCCGCTGGGCCTGGTGATGGTCGGCGGCCTGCTGTTGTCGCAGGTGCTGACGCTGTTCACCACGCCGGTCATCTACCTGATGTTCGATCGCATGTCCCGCCGTTGGCGCGGCGCGGGTGCGCCGTCCGCCGGAGACGCGCGATGATTCTGTCGGCCCCCTTCATCGTCCGGCCGGTGGCGACCACGCTGCTGAGCCTGGCGGTCGTGATGGCCGGCATGCTTGCGTTCTTTCTGTTGCCCGTGGCGCCGCTGCCGCAGGTGGACATCCCCACTATTTCCGTGTCGGCCAGCCTGCCGGGCGCCAGTCCCGAGACCATGGCATCCAGCGTCGCCACGCCGCTGGAACGCTCGCTGGGCAGCATTGCGGGCGTCACGGAAATGACCTCGCGCAGCTCGCAGGGCTCCACGCGCATCACGCTGCAGTTCGACCTGTCGCGCGACATCAACGGCGCGGCGCGCGACGTGCAGGCCGCGATCAACGCGGCGCGTTCGCTATTGCCGACCGGCCTGCGCAGCAATCCCACCTATAACAAGTCCAATCCGTCGGACGCGCCGATCCTGACGCTGGCGCTGACGTCCGACACGCTCAGCCAGGGCCAGCTGTACGACCTGGCCTCCACTATCGTGGCGCAGAAGCTGTCGCAGGTGGACGGGGTGGGCGAGGTCACGGTGGGCGGCAGCTCACTGCCGGCGGTGCGCGTGACGGTGCTGCCCGGGGCGCTGGCCAACCAGGGCGTGTCGCTGGACGAACTGCGCGCCACGCTGGCCAACGCCAATGCCAACCGCCCCAAGGGCGTGCTTGAAAACGACCGCTACCACTGGCAGATCATGGTCAGCGACCAGCTCAGCCGGGCCGAGGAATACCGGCCGCTGATCGTCGCCTGGCGCGACGGCCGGCCGGTGCGCGTGTCCGATGTGGCCAAGGTGGAAGACTCGGTCGAAGACCTGTATCAGACCGGCTTTTTCAACGACCGCAACGCGATCCTGATGGTCGTGCGGCGGCAGGCCGACGCCAACATCATCGAAGCCGTGGACGCCGTGCGCGCGCAGTTGCCCGTGCTGCAGGCGCTGATGCCCGCCGACGTCAACATGACGGTCGCGCAGGACCGCACCCCCAGCATCCGCGCGTCGCTGCACGAGGCCGAGGTGACGCTCATCATCGCCGTCGGGCTGGTGGTGCTGGTGGTGCTGCTGTTCCTGCGGCGCTGGCGCGCGGCCATCATTCCCAGCGTCGCGGTGCCGGTGTCGCTGATCGGCACGTTCTGCATCATGTACCTGTGCGGCTACACGCTGAACACCATCTCGCTGATGGCGCTGATCGTCGCCACGGGTTTCGTGGTGGACGACGCGATCGTGGTGCTTGAAAACATCATGCGCCACGTCGAGAACGGCATGTCGCCGATGCGCGCCGCCTTGCGCGGCTCGCGCGAGGTCGGTTTCACGGTGCTGTCGATGAGCCTGTCGCTGGTGGCGGTGTTCATCCCCATCCTGCTGATGGGCGGGGTGGTGGGGCGTCTGTTCCGCGAGTTTGCCGTCACCTTGTCCGCCGCCATCCTGGTGTCGCTGGTGGTGTCGTTGACGCTCACGCCCATGATGTGCGCGCGCCTGCTGCGGCCCGAACCCAAGGACCCCAAGCCGCGGGGCCGGCTGGCGCGCTGGACCGAGCGCAGCTTTCAGTCCATGCAGGACGGCTATCGCCGCTCGCTGGGCTGGGCGCTGGCGCACGGCCGCCTGATGATGCTGACGCTGGCGATCGCCGTGGGCCTGAACGTCTATCTGTACACCGTGGTGCCCAAGGGCTTTTTCCCGCAGCAGGACACGGGTCAGCTGCTGGGCTTTTTCCGTGTCGACCAGGGCACGTCGTTCCAGGCCACGCTGCCCAAGCTTGAAGCGCTGCGCAAGGTGGTGCTGGACGATCCGGCCGTGCAAAGCATGACCGGATACGCGGGCGGGCGCGGCGGCAGCAACAGCAGCTTCATGCAGATCCAGCTCAAGCCGCTGGGCGAGCGCAAGGTTTCGGCCGACGTGGTCATCAATCGCCTGCGCGCCAAGCTGCAGAACATGCCGGGCGCGCGCCTGTTTCTCGTGTCGCAGCAGGACATCCGCATCGGTGGCCGCCAAAGCCAGGGTTCGTACGACTACACGCTGATGTCGGGCGATCTGCAACTGCTGCGCAACTGGATGCCCAAGGTGCAGCAGGCGATGGCCAAGATTCCGGAGATCACCGACGTGGACGCCGACGTCGAGGACCGCGGCCGCGAGATCAACCTGGTCATCGACCGCGAAGCCGCGACGCGGCTGGGCATCAGCATGGCCACCATTTCCACGGTGCTGAACAACTCGTTCAGCCAGCGCCAGGTGTCGGTCATGTACGGGCCGCTCAACCAGTATCACGTGGTGCTGGGCGTGGACCCGAAGTTCGCGCAGGACATCGAATCGCTGCGCCAGGTCGAGGTCATCACCGCGGACGGCGCCCGCGTGCCGCTGTCGGCGTTCACCAAGCTTGAAAACGCGAACGCGCCGCTCAGCGTGAGTCACCAGGGCCTGTTCGTGGCCGACACCATCTCGTTCAGCCTGGCGCCCGGCGTATCGCTGGGGCAAGCGACCACCGCGATCGACAATGCCGTGGCGCGCCTGGGCTTGCCATCTGACCAGATCCAGGCGGGCTTTCAGGGCACCGCCGCCGCGTTGCAGCAGACGCTGGCGCAGCAACCCTGGCTGATCCTGGCCGCGCTGGTCACCATGTACATCGTGCTGGGCATTCTGTACGAAAGCTTCATCCACCCGCTCACCATCCTGTCCACGCTGCCGTCGGCGGGGCTGGGCGCGCTGCTGGCCCTGCTGCTGGTGCGATATGACTTCACGCTGATTGCGCTGATCGGCGTGTTCCTCTTGATCGGCATCGTCAAGAAGAACGCGATCATGATGGTGGATTTTGCGCTGGACGCCCAACGCCACCACGGCATGACGCCGCGCGACGCCATCTTCCAGGCGTGCCTCACGCGGTTCCGTCCGATCATGATGACGACGATGGCGGCCATCTTCGGCGCGCTGCCGCTGGTGCTGGCCACCGGCGCCGGCGTCGAGATGCGCCAGCCGCTTGGCATTACCATCGTGGGCGGCCTGGTGCTGAGCCAGATCCTCACGCTGTACACCACGCCCGTGGTCTATCTTTATCTGGACCGCTTCCGCCTGTGGGCCGCGCGCCGGCGCGCCTCGCGGGGCGGGAATTCCGCATCCATAGAACACACATGATCCGTACCAAGCCGTATTCCTCCGCCACTCTTGCCCGCGCCGCCGCCACGCTCGCGCTTTGCGCGCTGCTGGGCGCCTGCGCGGTCGGGCCCGACTATCAGCGCCCGGCGCTGGACGTGGGCGCGGCCTACAAGGAAGGCCAGGTCGAGGTGCCCGGCTGGAAGCCGGCCCAGCCGCGCGACGACGCCGACCGCGGCGCGTGGTGGAAGGTCTACGACGACGCCACGCTGAATGGCTTGGTGGACCGGCTGAACACATCCAACCAGACCATCGCGCAGGCCGAGGCGAACTACCGCCAGGCGCTCGGTCTGGTGCGCGGCGCGCGTTCGGGCTTCTACCCCACCGTGGGCGCGGGGGCGGGCATGACCCGGGGCGGTAATGGCGGGCAGAGCGGTTCGTCGACGGGGTCCGGCAGCAACGTGTCCAACCAGTATTCGCTGACGGGCAGCGTCAGCTGGGAACTGGACGTCTGGGGCCGGGTGCGCCGCAGCGTCGAGTCCTCTGAAGCCAGCGCCGCCGCCAGCCTGGCCGACCTGGGCGCGACCCGCCTGAGCGCGCAGGCCGCGCTGGTGCAGACCTATCTGCAACTGCGCGTGCTGGACGAACAGAAGCGCCTGCTTGACGCCACCGTGGCCGCGTACGAAAAGTCATTGCAGCTCACGCAGAACCGCTACGAAGTCGGCGTCGCGGGACAGGCCGACGTGGCCGTCGCGCGCACGCAGCTTGAAAGCACCCGCGCGCAGTCCATCGACCTGGATTGGCAGCGCGGTCAGTACGAGCACGCGATCGCGGTGCTGATGGGCCAGGCGCCTTCGCAGTTCAGCCTGCCGCCCGCGGTGTTCACGTTGCGGCTTCCGCAGATTCCGGTGGGCCTGCCGTCCGAGCTGCTCGAGCGCCGTCCCGACGTGGCCGCCGCCGAACGCCGCGCCGCGGCCGCCAACGCGCAGATCGGCGTGGCGCAGGCCGCGTGGTTCCCCAGCCTGACGCTGTCGGCCGACGGCGGTTTTCGCAATGGCGGATTCGCGGAGCTGCTGACGGCGCCCGCCCGTTTCTGGTCGCTGGGGCCGGCCCTGGCGCTGACGATCTTCGACGGCGGCGCGCGCGAGGCGCAGGTCGAGCAGGCCCGCGCTTCGTATGACTCGCAGGCCGCGGCTTATCGGCAGGCGGCGTTGACCGGTCTGCGCGAGGTCGAGGACTACCTGATCCAGCTTCGCGTGATGGAGCAGGAGCAGATCGTGCAGCGCCGCGCGCTGGAATCGGCGCGCGAATCGTTGCGCCTGATCCAGAACCAGTACAAGGCGGGCTTGGTCGATTACCTGAGCGTGGCCGTGGTGGACGCCACGGCGCTCAGCAGCGAGCGCAATGCGCTGAGCCTGTTGGGCAACCGGCTGGTGGCCAGCGTCAATCTGATCGTCGCGCTGGGTGGCGGTTGGGAAGGACTGCCGGTCGAGACGGCGCGTGCTGACGGCGCCGGGCCGGCCGTGACGCAGACGTCCGCCGCGCAAACACCTGCCGCGCAAACGCCGGCGCAGTAACCGCGCGCGGGGCCGGCGCCCCTGCGCCAGGCGGTGGCCTTACAAGCCAACCGCCTTCAGATCCGGCCGCTGGCGATGCCATTCCGTGACCGCCTGGAATGCGATGCCGATCTTGCCCAGGACGCCTTCCGCGTTGGGCTTGCCCAGCAACTGCACGCCTAGCGGCAAGCCGTCGCTGGTAAAGCCCGCGGGCAGCGCCAACCCGGCTGCATTCATGTAATTGCCTGGGCGGGTGAAAGCCGCAAGCGGAGTGGCCGCTTCGTCCACCTCGGCCAGCGGACGCGCGCCGAACGGGGCGGCTGGCGTGAGCACGGCGTCGAACTCCTGCATCCAGTCCAGCCAGTCGCGGCGCGCCTGTGCGTGCGCCTGCAACGCCGCGATGTAGTCGGCGGCCGAGATCCCCTTGCCCGACAGCACGCGCGCGCGCACATACTGCCCGATGGGCTTGGCAGGGTCCTCGATGTAGCCGCGATGCAGCGCGTAGGCTTCGGCCGAGATGATCTGGCCGTTGCGCTGCATCATCTCGCGAAAGTCGAAGGGCAGGGGCGTCTCGGCCACATCCGCACCCAGCGCGGCCAGCACGCGGCGCGCGTCGTCCAGCGCCGATAGCGCGTCGGCGTCCACGGCGATGGGATGCTGTGCCGTCGGCATCACCGCGATGCGTACGCCGCGCAGAGGCTGCGCGCCGCCGGCCGGCTCCCGGTAGTCGAACGCGGGGATGCCGAACGTCAACGGGTCCTGGGTATCGTGGCCGGCCATCAGTGCGGTCAGCAGCATCGCGTCGCGGGCGTCGCGGGTCAGCGGGCCCAAGGTGTCCAGCGTGGTCGACAACGCCACCGCGCCGTGCAGGCTGATGAGACCGCGCGTGGTCTTCAGGCCCGTGATGCCGTTCAGGGCGGCCGGGATCCGGACCGAACCACCGGTGTCCGATCCCAGGGCCGCAGGCGCCAGGCCGGCCGCCACGGCGACGCCGGATCCGCTGGATGAGCCGCCGGGCACGCGCGCACGCTCCAGGTCCCAGGGGTTGCGCGGCGTGCCCATGACGGGATTCGTGCCCCAGCCGCCGAAGGCGAATTCCACCATATGGGTCTTGCCCAGCATCACCATCCCCGCGTCCAGCAACCGCGTGACTGCGGTGGCGGTGACGCCGCTGCGGCGTTCGCGCCAGGCCTCGGACCCCGCCGTGGTGATGTGGCCCTGGATGTCGCACAAATCCTTGACCGCCACCGGCACGCCGTCCAGCGGGCTGAGCAGCCCGTAGCCCGCGCGCCGCCGCGCGTCGGCGGCTTCGGCCAGCCGCAGTGCACCCGCGTTGTCCACGCTGATGAAAGCGCCCAGTGTGGGATTTGCCCGGTCGATGCGGTCCAGGAAGTGGCGCGTCAATTCCACCGAGCTGTAGCGGCCCTGTGCCAGGCCATCCGCCAGATCGGCCAGGGTGGCAAATGCGATGTCAGACATGGATTCCCTCGATGCGATGCCATGCGTCTGTCTGCCAGGCGCATGCAACCCCGTCCGCGTGATGGCGGCCGGTCTCGGCATGTAGGGTGCATCGGCGCGGGGGTTTGGTCTATGCGCGCTTTCCCGCGCGAGTCAAAAGCAAAACGGCCCATGCGGGGCATGGGCCGTCGGACGGCCAGGCGAAGTGCGATGCGTGTCAGAGCACGCCGCGGATCCCGGCGATGCCGTGCGCGCCGTGGCGCAAGGCTTGCGAGACGGTCTGGGTGGATTGACCGCCCAGCGCGAACACCGGTATGCCGGCATCCCGGTTGCCTTCCACAAACCCTTCCCAGCCCAGCGTCGGCGCGCCGGGATGGCTGGGCGTTTCCAGCACGGGGCCCAGCACGGCGAAGTCTGCGCCCAGTTCGCGGGCGTGGACGACCTGGGCGTTGTCATGCGCGGAGACGCCGACCAGCGCATTGCGGGGCAATTCCGGACGGGCGGTCAGGCGCAGCGCGTCTGCCGTGCGCAGGTGCACGCCGTCGGCTTCTTTCCACCATGCAACGGGATGGATGCTGTTGACCAGCACGCGCGCGCCGGCGGCGCGGCAGCGCTTGATGACCTGTTGCAGCACTTCGTGCAGCGAACTGGCGCCCACGCCGTCCGGCCATTGCGGTTCACGGAACTGCACCAGCTTCACGCCACGCGCCAGCGCGGCGTCCAGGCGGCCGAGGAACGGCGCGATGCCCGCGCGCGAGCCGATGGCGCTGATGCCGTAGGTGGTGGGCAATTGCAGCCAGCGCAGCGGGGGCAGGGTGGCGGGCAGCAGGTCGCCCACCGAGGCCGCATTGGCCGGATCCACCCATTCGAGCCGCTGATTTTCCAGGCTTTGCGGTTCGCCTTCCCAGCCGGTGACGTGGCAGAAGGCCAGGCGCACCGTGGTGTGCGGGTAGGCATGCACGTACGTGACCCACGGGCGCGACTGCGTGACGCGGATGCCGATTTCTTCCTGGAGTTCACGGGCCAGCGCCTGCAGCACGGTCTCGCCGGGTTCGAGCTTGCCGCCCGGCAGTTCCCACCAGCCGGACCACGGCTTGCCTTCGGGCCGCTGGCCCAGCAGAAGCTTGCCGTCCGGGCGCAGGATCAGGCCGGCGGCGACGTCGACGATCTTTTCAGACATGGCGGGCCGCCCAGTCGCGTGCGAACTGATACGCCACGCGGCCCGAACGCGAGCCGCGTTCGATGGTCCATTGCAGCGCCTCGGTGCGCGAGGGTTCGATGTGCTGTTCAGGGCAGCCCAGCTCGCGCAGCCAGTGATATACGATGTCCAGGTAGTCGTCCTGCTTGAACGGGTAGAACGACAGCCACAGACCGAAACGCTCGGACAGCGAGATCTTTTCCTCGACGGTTTCGCCGGGGTGGATTTCGCCGTCGGGCTGGTGCTTGGCCTGCAGGTTTTCGCTCATGTATTCCGGCATCAGATGGCGCCGGTTGGACGTGGCGTAGATGAGGACGTTGTCGCCCGAGGCCGACACCGAACCGTCCAGCACCGATTTGAGCGCCTTGTAGCCGGCCTCGCCTTCTTCAAAGGACAGGTCGTCGCAGAACACAATGAAGCGTTCGGGCCGCGCCGCGACCAGTTCGACGATGTCGGCCAGGTCGCCGAGGTCGGACTTGTCGACTTCGATGAGGCGCAGGCCGCGGTCGCCGTAGGCGGCCAGCATGGCTTTGACCAGCGAGCTCTTGCCGGTGCCGCGCGCGCCGGTCATGAGCACGTTGTTGGCGGGCTTCTTTTCAAGGAACTGCAGCGTGTTGCGGTCGATGGTGGCCTTCTGGCGCTCGATGTGCTGCAGGTCCTGCATGTCGATGCGCGCCACGTGGCGCACGGCGTCCAGCCAGCCGCGCGCGCCGCGCTTGCGCCAGCGGAACGCGTGGGCGGTCCAGTCGATATCGGGCGGGGCGGGAGGCAGGAAGGCCTCCAGCTGCGCCAGCACGCGTTCGGCGCGCTGGATCAGCGTGGTGAACTCGTTAGCCGTCATGGTCGATCAGGAGCGGTAGTCGGCGTTGATCGACACGTACTCGTGCGAGAAGTCGCAGGTGTAGACCGTGTCGCTGACCTGGCCGCGGCCCAGCGCGATGCGCACCGAGATCTCGGCCTGCTTCATCACGCGCTGGCCGTCGGCTTCCTGGTAGTCGGGGTTGCGGCCGCCGTTCTTGGCAACCAGCACGTCGTCCAGCCACAGGCGGATGTTGGACACGTCCAGGTCGTCGATGCCGGCGTAGCCGACCGCGGCCAGGATGCGGCCCAGGTTGGGGTCGGATGCGAAGAACGCGGTCTTGACCAGCGGCGAGTGCGCCACGGCATACGCGACCTTCAGGGCTTCCTCGGTGGTGCCGGCTTCTTCGACGCGGATCGTCATGAACTTGGTGGCGCCTTCGGCGTCGCGCACGATCTTGGTGGCCAGTTCCAGCGCGGCGGCGGTCAGGGCCTCGCGCACGGCGGCGTAGGCGGCGTCGGATTCGCTGTTGACGTTGACGCCCGACTTGCCGGTGGCGGCAATGATGAAGGAGTCATTGGTGGAGGTGTCGCCGTCTACCGTGATGCGGTTGAACGAGGCATCGGCGATCTCCACGGCCAGCTTGCGCAGGAGGGGCTGGGCAATGCCGGCATCGGTGGCCAGGAAGCTGAGCATGGTGGCCATGTTGGGACGGATCATGCCCGCGCCCTTGCTGATGCCGGTGAAGGTGACCGTCTTGCCATCGATCTGCACCTTGGCGGACGAAATCTTGGGCAGCGTGTCGGTGGTCATGATGCCGTGGGCGGCGCTGGACCAGTGGTCGGCGGCCAGGTCGGCGATGGCGGCGGGCAGGCCGGCGACCAGGCGGTCGAGCGGCAGGGGTTCCAGGATGACGCCGGTGGAGAACGGCAGGATCTGCGCGGCGGGCACGCCCAGCAGCTTGCCCAGGGCGTCGCACGTGTCCTTGGCTTTCTTCAGGCCTTCTTCGCCGGTGCCGGCGTTGGCGTTGCCCGTGTTGATGACCAGCGCGCTGATCGGGCCGCCGGCGGCCAGGTGGGCCTGGCAGACCTGCACCGGGGCGGCGCAGAAGCGGTTACGCGTGAAGACGCCCGCCACGCTGGTGCCTTCGGCCAGGCGGAACACCGTCAGGTCGCGCCGGTTGGCCTTGCGGATGCCGGCCTCGGTGACGCCGATTTCTACGCCGGCAACAGGAAAAATTTCGGACTCGGAGGGGATCTGCAGATTAACGGCCATGACTTCGTCTCTTGGTGTGAGCGGGACGGAACCGCCGCCAGGCACGGCGGCGCGCGGGAAAGGTTCGTATTATCCCACCGGATCCGGCGGGGGTGGCCGGTCCCCTCGGCAACCCGAGGGGAGGCGGCCCCAGGCGCCGGCCTCAGGGAGCCATGCGCATGGCGGCCACGTCCAGCACGCCGGCTTCGCGGTTGCTCAGCACGCTGCGCACCGTGCCGTCGGGCGCCTGCAGCACCGACTTGCCGGCCGGGACGTCTTCGCCGCCGGCCCGGCGCGCCGAGCGCCCACGGGACGGCGAGAACAGCAGATCGCCGGGCTGGGCGCCCTGCAGGCGCGGGTTGGCGGCCAGTACGCGCGTGCCCGGCGGGTAGGTCATTTCGCCCAGGACGGTGTCGCGCGCCGCCAGACCCTCGAAGCCCAGCATCCGGCGCTGCGCGTCCAGTTGCAGGTCGACCTTCAGCAAGGGAATCCCGGCGACGGTCAGGGCGTCGCTGCCTTCGGTGCGCAGCAGCCAGCGGGGCGCCGTGCCGGTCTTGTCCAGCGGCGTGCCGCGGGCGGCGGGGTCGACCTTCAGCCAAGCGCCCGCGGGCACCGGCTGCTGGTCCAGCGTATTGCCGATGGCAAGGTGGCAGCTGGAAAACTGCGGATGCCCGCCTTGCACCACGAATTCGATGCGATGGCCGTGCGCGCAGAGCCAGCCTTCCAGCGCCTGGTCCCGCGCGATCTCGGCGGACAGGGTTTCGGGCTGCTTGGGCGTGGCGGGGTAACGGAACAGGCGCGTCGCGGCGACGCCGTTAATGTCTGCCGGGTGGGATTCGGGAAAGATGGCCCGGTCGAACGATGCCAGTTCACCGGGCGTGGCAAGCCGAAGCGTGGTGCCGGTGGGCATCTGGACGCCGGCCAGTTGCGTGGGTTGTGACAGCACCGTCTTGCGCGCGTCGTCGGCCTGCGCTTCGCGCTGGACCGAGAACCACTGGCTGAACTGCTGATACGGGAAGATGGCGCCGATGACGGCCAGCACGGCCATCAGGACGGTGCCGGCGCGCCGGTGGCCGGACAGCCAGTCTCGCGCGCCGGGCGAGGTGGCCAGGGCGGCCAGCCAGGTGAACAGCGTGGCGAGGCAGGCGAGCGAAGCCGCCATCAGCACATAGAAATTACCGCCAGGAAGAGAAACCGGAATCATGGCGGCAATTATGCGCCAATCCGGCAGGCCGGACCGTCGCGAAAAAGTCCTGGTCCGCCCTCAGTCGCGGGCCGCCGCCGAGCGCGTGGCCACCACCTGCAGCTTCAGTTCGCCCAGCGCCTGGAACAGGGCGTTGCGGCTGGCCTCGGGCAGTTCGGCAAACATGGATTTGACCCAGTTCTCGTGGGCGCGGGCCATGCGCGCAAAGCTCTTCTTGCCTTGCGGCGTCAGCTTGATGAGCGAGCTGCGGCGGTCGGACTCGACCTTGGTCCGCACCACCAGGCCTTCTTTTTCGAGCTGGTCGGTGATCCCGGTGATATTGCCGTTGGTGACCATCATGTGGCGCGACAGCTCGCCCATCTTCATGCCCTTGGGGGCGCGCTGCAACTGCGCCATCAGGTCGAAACGCGGCAGGGTGGTGTCGAAGTCGTTGCGCAGGCGGCTGCGGATCTCGCCTTCGATGAGGTTGGCGCAGGTCAGCATGCGCAGCCACAGGCGCAGCGCGTGATGGTCGTCGGGCGCGGCGCGGGATTCCAGGTCGGGGGTATCGGTCATGGCTCGGAAGATTACCGGGAATGCGGGGGTGAAGAGGGCGCCAGACCCATCTGTTCGAAGATGGCTTGGGTCAGCGGGCTGTTCGGATCGTTGAGCGTCAGGACAATATCAAAATGATTGGTGCCTGGCATTGGTACATACCTACCGGGAAAACCGCGCGCCCGCCATGCGGCCAGATAATCATCGCTCTGGCGCTTGAATTCGTCGGTTTCGGATTCTCCGTAGCTGACCATCAGCGGGCAGCCCGCCTGCGGCAAATGCAAGGCGGGGCTGTTGCGGATGGCATCGGCTTCGCTCATGCGCATCCATTCGTTGATGTGGGTGTGCACCAGCGGGCGCAGGTCGAACAGGCCCGACAGGGGCGCGGCGCCCCTGACGACGCCGGGCGGCACGTCGTAGCTGGCATGCCAGCCGCTGGCGAGCAGGGCGCCGACCAGATGACCGCCCGCCGAGCTGCCGCAGATGTGGATGCGCGACGGGTCGCCGCCGTACTCGGCGATGTGGTGGTGAATCCAGGCCAGCGCGCGCCGGTTTTGGTCCACGATACGGTCCAGCGTGACGGCGGGGGCCAGCGAATAATTCACCGACACCACCACCGCGCCCGCCTGCGTGAACGCGGGCGCCATGTTGCTGGATTCGTTTTTGGACAACAGGCGCCAGTAGCCGCCGTGTATGAACACGAAGACGGGCGCGCCGGACTTGCCGGCCGCGGCTGGAAATATGTCCAGCAGTTCATCCGGATGATCGCCAAAAGGCACGTCCAGCGCGCATTCCAGCGTGCTGCGCGCCGTGGCGCTGTCCTCGGCGTATTTCTTGAGTATCGGTTGGATGTCGGGTACTGTCGCGCGAGCGTTGTACTGGACGTCCAGTTCGGCGCGATCGTAGTTGCGGTAGAGGGTGACCATGGCGGCAGGTGGTAAAAACCCTAGACTTGTTTTGCCGATTACTTTAAACCTAAACTATGAACCACGCCAGTTTTCCCTGTGCTGCATAAGGGGATTGGGGCGTTGCAGAGCATACGTTCTGCAGGCACCGGCCTGACGGCGGCGACCATCGCGCCAGCGGGCCGGGCATAGAAGTCTTTCGCATCGCACTTTCAAAAAGAACACCCTCTGCGCGGGCTCGCGCACGGAGCACACCACCATGCGTTTGATCACTTCCTTCCTGGCTGCCGCCGCCCTGATTCCGGCCCTGGCACAGGCCGACACCGTCAAGGTCGGCATCGCCAACGACATCTCGGGCCCGTTCTCGGCGCTGGGCGCCGAAGCCCGCGACGGCTTCAACCTGGCCATCAAGCAACTGGGCAGCAAGCTGGGCGGCCAGCCCGCGGAATTCCTGCAAACCGACATGGGCGGCAATCCGGACCAGGCCCGCCAGCTCGTCACGCGCTACATTCAGCGCGAAAAGGTCGACTTCTTCACGGGTCCCATCGGCTCGAACGTCGCGCTGGCCGTCGGCCCCGCGCTGTTCGCCGCGAAGGTGCCCTACCTGTCCAACAACCCCGGTCCCAGCCAGTTCGCCGGCGCCCAGTGCAACAACTATTGGTTCGGCACGTCGTACCAGAACGATGCCTTCCACGAAGCGGCCGGCAAGGTCGCGGCCGATCGCGGCTTCAAGAAGATGTTCATCATGGCCCCGGACTACCCGGCCGGCAAGGACGCGCTGACCGGCTTCAAGCGCGGCTACAAGACCGCCCCGGGCGACGAGGTCTACACCAAGCTCGGCCAGATCGACTACGCCGCAGAGATCGCGCAGATCCGCGCCGCCAAGCCGGACGCCGTCTACATCTTCCTGCCGGGCGGCATGGGCATCAACTTCGTCAAGCAGTTCGTGTCCGCCGGCCTGTCGCAGAACGTCAAGCTGATCGGCCCGGGCTTCTCGGCCGACGAGGACGTAATCCAGGCCGTGGGCGACCCCATGCTGGGCATGTACAACACCGCGCAATGGGCGCATGACCTGGACGTGCCGCAGAACAAGGCTTTCGTCGAGGCCTTCCGCAAGGAATACAACGGCCGTTACCCGTCGGTGTACGCCGCCCAGGCGTATGACGTGATCATGGCCATGGACGCCGCCGTCAAGCAGGCCGGCGGCAAGGCCACCGACCGTGATGCCATCGTGAAGGCGCTGGAAAAGGCCGACTACCCCTCGGTGCGCGGCAGCTTCACCTACGGCAAGAACCACTACCCGATCCAGGCCTACTACCTGCGCGTCGTCGAGAAAGACGGCAGCGGCCGCATCACCAACAAGCTGGTGGGCAAGGTGTTCGACAAGTACCAGGACGTGTACGTAGGCGACTGCAAGCTCTGATCCCCCCGAAGCGCTGCGCGCTTTCCCCCAGGGGGCGTCGCAGCGGACCGGCGAAGCCGGATCCGCGCGACCCCGCTTGGGGGCGGCGGCTTGGGCGCGGGGATGCGTCGCTGATGCAGGTGGGATAGCTTTGGTGAATTGATCGCGGGGGCCCTTCGGCGGCGCGCGGCAAGGGGGAAGTTTTCATGACGTTTACGCTGATCGTCGAGCAATTGCTGAACGGTCTGCAGTTTGGGTTGATGTTGTTTCTGATTGCGGCCGGGCTGACCCTGGTGTTCGGGATCATGGACATCATGAATCTGGCTCACGGCTCGCTCTATATGGCTGGCGCCTATGTCGCCGCCGAAACCATGCAACGCACCGGCTCGTTCACCGCCGCGGTTCTTGTGGCGGCGGTTGCCACGGGCATCGTCGGTATCGTGCTGGAGCTCTCGCTCATCCGCCGCCTGGCGCTGCGCGACCACCTGGCCCAGGTGCTGGGCACCTACGCCGTCATCCTCATCGCCAATGACCTGGTCAAGATGATCTGGGGTCCGGCGCCGGTCATGCTGAACATGCCCGCGATGCTGTCCGGTCCCGTGCGCCTGTTGCCCGACCTGATGTATCCCGCCTACCGCCTGATGATCATCGTCTTCGGCGTGGCCGCGGCCGCGGGCCTGTACTGGTTCGTGACGCGGACCCGTGCCGGCGTGCTGGTGCGGGCCGGGGCGTCGAACCGCCAAATGGCCACGCTGATGGGCGTGCGCGTGCCGCTGCTGTTCCTGGGCGTGTTCGTGCTGGGCGCGATGCTGGCCGCGGTGGCGGGTGCGCTGCTGGGGCCGATCACCTCGGTGCAGGTGGGCATGGGCGAAGAAATCCTGATCCTGGTGCTGGTGTGCATCGTCATCGGCGGCATCGGCTCGATCCGGGGCGCCTTCGTGGGCGCGCTGCTGGTCGGCATGGTCGACACCGCCGGCCGGGCGTTCCTGCCGATGCTGCTGCGCCAGGTGTTTTCGCCGGCCGTGGCCTCCAGCGTCGGTCCGACGCTCGCGGCCATCGCCATCTACGTGTTGATGGCGGCAGTGCTGGTGTTCCGGCCCTCTGGCCTCTTTCCGGCGCGGGGCTGACCATGAAAACCAAGATCTGGACCGTGGTCCTGCTGGCCGCGCTGGCGGTGTTCCCGCTGGTCGCGCCCATGCTGGGCCTGGACTTCTACATTTCCTTCGTGCGGCGCGTGCTGATCTACGCGCTGGCGGCAACCAGCCTGAACCTCATCCTGGGGTATGGCGGCATGGTGGCCTTGGGTCACGCGGCGTTCTTCGGCGCGGGCGCCTATGCGGTGGGCATCCTGTCCATGTCGGGCGTCACGTCCGCGCTGGTGTCCTGGCCGGTGGCCATGCTGCTGGCGGGCGTGCTGGCCTGCATCACGGGCGCGATCTCGCTGCGCACACGAGGCGTGTACTTCATCATGATCACGCTGGCGTTCGCGCAGATGCTGTTCTACATCTTCATCTCGCTGCGCCAGTACGGCGGTGAGGATGGCCTGAACCTGCCGGGATATTCCACGCTGCCGGGCATCGACCTTGCCCACGATGTCAGCTTCTATTACCTCGTGCTGGCCCTGTTCGCGCTGCTGATGTGGGCCTTCGGTCACGTCGTCGCCTCGCGCTTCGGCATGGCGCTGCAGGGCATCCGCGAGAACGAATCGCGCATGGAGTCCATGGGCTATCCCGTGTACCGCATCAAGCTGATGGCGTTCACGCTGAGCGGTGCGGCAGCGGGGCTGGCCGGCGCGCTGCTGGCCAACCACAACCTCTTCATATCGCCCAGCCTGATGCATTGGACCCAGTCGGCCAACCTGCTGATCATGGTGCTGGTGGGCGGCATCGGCCTGCGCTATGGCGGCGTGGCCGGTGCGGTCGTGATGCTGACGCTGGAAGAAGTGCTGCGCCTGTGGACCGAATACTGGCACCTGCCCCTGGGCGTGCTGCTGCTCTGCGTGGTGTTTGGCGCGCCGCGCGGCCTGGTCGGCCTGTTCGGGCCGCTGTTCAGCGGGCGCGCTGCGCCGCAATCCGGCAAGGTGGGCTCATGAGCAATCCGATGAATGCCACGACTGGCGCAGCCGCGAATAGGACGCAACCCGCGGGGACGCACCGCTCGGGGACACAACCCGCGGGGACACACGCCCCGGTGACGCACGCCCTGCAGGCGCGCGGACTGGTCCGGCGCTTTGGCGCGCTGGTGGCCACCGACAACGTATCGCTGTCGCTGGCGCCGGGCGAGATCCATGCCCTGATCGGCCCCAACGGCGCGGGCAAGTCCACGCTGATCCACCTGCTGTCGGGCACGCTGTCCGCCGACGCCGGCACGCTGGAAGTCGACGGCCGCGACGTCACCGCAATGAACGCGCACCAGCGCGTGGCGGCGGGCCTGTCGCGGTCCTACCAGATCACCAACATCTTCAAGCAGTCCAGCGTGCTGGATAACCTGGTGCTGGCCGTGCAGGCCCACGCCGGCAGCAGCTTCCGCTTCTGGAAGCCGCGCGCCGCGGAATCGGCGCTGTACGAACAGGCGCGCGAGCTGGCCCGCGAATGCGCCATCGACGCCAGCCTGCTCGACCGCGCCGCGGGCACGCTGCCGCACGGCGAGCAGCGCAAGGTGGAATTCGCGCTGGCGCTTGCCGCCCGGCCCAAGGTGCTGCTGCTGGACGAACCCATGGCAGGCATGGGGCCAGACGAGACCGTCCGCCTGACCGAACTGATCGAATCCTTGCGGGGACGCGCCGCCATGCTGCTGGTTGAACACGACATGCAGGCGGTGTTCCGTCTGGCCGACCGCCTGTCCGTGCTGGTGTACGGGCGGGTGATTGCCTCGGGCACGCCGGACGAGATCCGCGCCAACCCCGAAGTGCGCCAGGCCTACCTGGGCGACGAGGAGACCGCATGATGCTGACCATCGAATCAGCCAAGAGCGGCTACGGCGCCAGCCAGGTGCTGTTTGGCGTGGACCTGGAGATTGGCGCGGGGCAGGTTGTGACGCTGCTGGGCCGCAACGGCATGGGCAAGACGACGCTGCTGCGTACGCTGTTCGGCCAGTTGCCGCTGCGCGGCGGCAAGATCCATTTCGCGGGGCAGGACATCAGCGGATGGAGCCCGGACCGCATCGCGCGGGCCGGCGTCGCCATCGTCCCGGAAGGGCGCCAGTGCTTTCCCAATCTGACGGTGCGCGAACACCTGACGGCCTTCGTGGCCGGGCGCAACCCGGAGATCGGCGAACCGTGGACGCCCGATCGCGTCTTCGAACTCTTCCCCCGGTTGGCTGAACGCGCCCGAAACATGGGCAACCAGTTGTCGGGCGGTGAGCAGCAGATGCTGGCCATCGGCCGCGCCCTGGTGACCAATCCCCGGCTGCTGATTCTGGACGAAGCCACCGAAGGGCTGGCCCCGAAAATCCGGGAAGAGATCTGGAACTGCCTGGCGCGTCTGCGTCAGGCCGGCCAGACGATCCTGGTGATCGACAAATATGTCGAAAGGTTACTCAGCCTGGCGGATCGCCATGTCATCCTGGAGCGCGGCAAAGTGGTGTGGACCGGGGACTCGCAGGCCCTGGACGCCGACCGCAGCCTCTGGGAACGCTATCTGGGCGTCTAACAACGTGTCGTAATAAAGCTGCAATTCGGACCTGCCAGGCGTAACAGCCGCTGATATAAAACGCAATAAATCACGATATATATTGCTGCGGTGAAACTTAAGGTGTCTCGAACGCATCCAGACGTTTGCACCTGTATCAATAAACCCCCCTGGCATCTACACTAGCCGCGCCGGTTGCCCGCACGGGGCGCCGGCGTTCAGGCTCATGGCTCAAAAGGCGGGGCGAAGCACGGGTACGGCGCCTCGTAAGGTCAGCGCGTCCTATCTGCGTCCCCTTTTTCGCGCGTGGCATCGCATCAAGTTGTCAGGAAGATTTTGCATGGCGAAATGGGGATTGCGCAGGAAATCACTGATGGCGCTGCTGTTGGCGTGCCTGGTCGCCTTGGCGCCGGCCGCGCTGATTGGCTGGCAGGTGCTGGACGGCGTCCGCGAGCACTTTGGCCGCGCCTTTTCCGACAACTTCACGCAACTGAACCGCCAGCGCATCCTGGCGCCGGTGTCGCGCGAACTGGCGCTGTCGCAGCGCCTGGCCGACAGCGAGGTCACGCGCCGCTGGCTCCGCAATGAAAACGATCCCGCCGCGCGCGAGCTGTTCTTCCGCGAGGCCGACGGCTACCGGCGCGATCTGCTCGGCGGCGCGTACTTCATCGCCAGCGCCAGTTCCGGCAACTACTACTTCAACGACGACAAGCCGCTGTCGGAGACGCCGCGCTACACGCTCAGCCCCAGCGCGGCCGACGACGGCTGGTTCTACGCCACGATCAAGTCGCCCGCCCGCTACAACATCAACGTCAACCCGGACCTGAAGCTCAAGACCACCAAGGTCTGGATCAACGTACAGATCCGCGACGGCGAGACGGTCATGGGGCTGACGGGCGCCGGTCTGGACGTGGGCGGGTTCCTGAAGGAATTCGTGAACAGCGGCCAGCCCGGGGTCACGCCCATCATCGTGGACGAGGAAGGCGCGATCCAGGCGCACATGAACCCCGCGCTGATCGCCTACAACTCGGGCGCGGGCGGGGCGGGCGGCAAGGGCATGGTCTTCAGCCTGCTCGATCAGGGCGAAGGCCGCGCCGAGCTGTTGTCGGCCATGCATGCCGCTCAGGCGGATCCGCAGTCCGTGCAATCGGCCTGGGTCAAGATGGACGGCGTGCGCCAGCTGGTGTCCGTGGCGTACATGCCGGAGCTGCACTGGCACGTCCTGACGGTGGTCGACCTGGGCGCGGCCCGGGTGCTGGATACCGGCTGGCTGTGGCCGGCGGCCATCGGCCTGGTGCTGCTGTTTGCCGCGATGCTGCTGTGCTTCGGCTACGCCATCGAGCGCCTGATGCTGCGCCCCTTGCGCCGCCTGCAGCAGTCCGCGCGGGCAATCGCGGACGGCAGCTACGACGTGCGCCTGCCGCCGGGCGGCCAGGACGAGATCGGCGACCTGAGCCGCGCGTTCGGCGTGATGGCCGACAAGGTCCGCAAGCACACGGCCGAGCTGGAAACCAAGGTGCGCGAACGCACCTCGGAACTGGAAGACGCCAACCGCGCCATGGCCGCGGCGCACAAGAAGATCGGCGACTCCATCGACTACGCCAGCCTGATCCAGCGCGCGATCCTGCCGGACCGCCAGCTGACGCAGTCGCTGGGCGCGCACCATTTCGTGCTGTGGAAGCCGCGCGACGTGGTTGGCGGCGATTTCTACGTGTTCCGCGAGGACGGCGCCAACTGCCTGCTGGGCATCATGGACTGCGCGGGTCACGGCGTGCCCGGCGCGCTGATGACGATGCTGGCGCGTGCGGCGATCGATCTGGCGATCACCGAGGTCGGACCGGGCGATCCTGCGGGCATTCTGACGCGTACCGACAACGCCATCCGGGCCATGCTGGCCGACGCGCAGCTGCCCCGGGCCCTGGCGACCAATACCGATGCGGGGCTGGTATATATTGACCGGCAAGCCGGCAGGCTGCTGTACGCAGGCGCGAAGATCAGCCTGTACGCAAGTGACGGCGAAAACCTGCATGAGGTGCCCGGCGGCCGGCGTGCGCTGGGCGACAAGCGTATGGGGGTTTACGAGAACAACACGCTGCAGATGGAGCCGGGCTGGACGTATTACCTGGCGACCGACGGTTTTCTGGATCAGGCGGGCGGCGAGCACGGGTTCGGCTTTGGCAATACGCGCTTTGCGGACATGCTCAAGACACACGCGCGCCGGCCGTTAACCGAACAGGCGGCCGCGTTCAGCCAGGCGCTCGCCGAGTACCAAGGTGGCCGGCCCCAGCGCGACGACATCACCTTGCTGTCTTTCCGTTTCGAATAATCGTTATCAAGGCGGTACCCTCCATGAATGCCTCCGATCTTTACGCGTTGGGCGCGCGATTCGACCAGAACCGCACGTTGCTGTGTTTCAACGGGCCGATCTCGCGCAGCCTGATCGAGGAAATCGGCAATGCGCTGAAGAACTACCTGAACGCCGAGCACGTCCGGCCCGCTGAAGCCATGGACGTGTTCTCGGTCTACATCGAGATGATTCAGAACATCCGCCAGTACGCTGCGCAGAACGGCGACGCGGACGCCTCCGCCACGGTGGTGATCGGCCGCCGCGACGAAAGCCGCTACGTGGTGTCGGCGGGCAATCTGGTCAGCGCGGAAGACGGCCACAGCCTGGTCGCCCGCATCCAGGAACTGGCCGCGCTGGACAAGCCGGCCCTGAAAGCCGAATACAAGGCCCAACTGCACAAGCCGCGTACGCAGGGCGTCGCGTCGGGCGCGGGCCTGGGCCTCATTGACATCGCGCGCCGCGCCGGCGCGCCGCTGGAAGCCAGCCTGACCCCCGCTGCACAGCCGGGCAAGGCCTTCTTCAGCCTGAGCGTGGTGGTCTGAGGACGCGCGCTCAACAGGATTATTTTCGGAGTATTTGATGAAAGACCTGAACATTCCCGGGACCCAGTCCACGCCCGCCATCACCGCCGACGCTGCCGCCGGCGTGCTGGCGATGCGCGGCGACTCCTACCCCGAGAATTCCTTCGAGCTGTTCGGCCCGGTCATTGAATGGGTCGAGACGTACCTGCAGGATCGCGAAACGCCGCTGAAGCTGGAGCTGGAACTCCTGTACCTGAACACCAGCAGCATCAAGTCCGTCATGGACATCTTCGATGTGCTCGAAGCCGCGCACCGCAAGGGCCGCGAGGTCGGCGTCACCTGGTTCTACGACATGCGCAACGAGCGCGTGGGCGAACTGGCTGAAGAGTTCAAGGAAGACTGCACGTTCCCGTTCTCGGTGGTTGGCCGCCAATGAAACCGGGCGCCGCCGAACTGGATCAGCGTATCGCCGAGCTGCTGGCGGATCCGGCGCATGCCGGCCATCCGCTGCGCGACGCGCTGGAAGCGCTCTGGCGGCACACCGAGGAACAGATGGCGCGCATTCAGCGCGTCACGCAGCTTTCGGACGCCTATCAAAGCATGGCGCATGAACGTGAACTGGGCCTGTGCGACCAGTTCGACCGCCAGCTGCGCCGCCTGACCCGCATCGCGCGGATCTCGGATCACTACCAGAACATGATGCGCGACCTGAACCGCGCGCTCGAGGAAACGTCCAGCCGCGACCCCCTGACGGGCCTGTTGAACCGGCGCGCGCTGATGGAAATGATCAAGCAGGAAGTCCAGCGCGCTGCGCGCAGCGGCGACAGCTTTGTCGTCGCGATGCTGGACGTGGATCACTTCAAGGCCGTGAACGACCGTTTCGGCCACGAGACGGGCGACCGCGCGCTGGTCGAACTGGCCGGCGTGCTGGGCGAAAGCCTGCGCGAATACGATCTGTGCGGCCGCTGGGGCGGCGAGGAATTTCTCGTGCTGCTGCCCCATACGGACCCGGACGCGGCGCAGGCGGTCATGGACCGCCTGGTGAGCGACGTGCGGGGGCTGGCGATGCCGGCCGGCGACGAAGTCCTGCGGCTGACGGTCAGTATCGGCATGGCGTATCACCAGTTGGGCGAAACGTTTTCGGAGACGCTCAGCCGGGCGGATCAGGCGTTGTATCTGGCCAAGCAGGACGGACGCGATCGCGTCGCCCTTGGTTTTCCGAGGCGCTGAATGAAACCGGAACAGCTGTTATCCGGGTTGGAGCCCCTTATGCTTGATTCTCATCTTGGCGGTTCGCAGTCGAACCCCCAAGGCGCCGCGTGGCATGTGGGCAATTATCTGACGTCGATGGACCGCGCCTTGCTGCTGTTCGATTTCGACGCAGCCGGCTCCTTGTTGAACGGCAATACCAATTTCCTGGCCGCGGTGGGTTACACCCGCGAAGAGGCGCTGACCCTGCGCCACGAGCTGCTGTGCGACAGCATGGACGAAGGCAAGGGTACGCGCAGCGGCGAACAGGTCTGGGACCGGCTGCGCCGCGGCCAGCACTTTTCGGGCACCTGCCGCTACCGCAAGAAGGATGGCAGCTCGCTGTGGATCGAGGCGACCTACCTGCCGCTGCTGAACGACGCGGGCGAGGTGGGCCGCGTGACGGTGATTTCGCGCAGGTCGATCGCGGACGCGGAGCGCCAGGAAGAAATCCGCCTGCTGATGTTGGGCATCAACGAAACGGGCAACGCGGTGGCGGTGTCGGGCTCCGATGGCCGCATCGTCTACGTGAACGACGGCTTTCAGCGGATGCTCGGCTTTTCCCGTAGCGATGCGCTGGACCAGGATCTGGGCGAACTGCTCTCCGGCGGCCGCGCGGACGGCGGCACGCGCGAGGAACTGCACCGCCGCGTGGCCTGTCGCGAGGGTTACCACAAGGACGTGCTGGTCTATGACCGTGGCGGCAAGCCGCTGTGGGTGTCGGTGATGGCCAACTCGGTGTTCGACGAGCGCGGGACGCTGGTCAACATCGTGGACGTGCTGACGGACATTACGCCAACGAAGGTGCACGAGGTGCTGCAGCGCCGGGTGCTGCAGGCGATGGTGAACGAGGCCTCGGTGGTCGAGGTCATGAACATGGTGTGCCGCGAGGTGGAACGCCTGGCGCCGGAAGTGGCGGCGTCAGTGGTTCGCGTGGACGACGCGGGCCTGTTGCGCCCGCTGGCGGCGCCGAGCCTGCCGCAGGGCTATTCGGACGCGCTGGAAGGCGTGCCGATCGGGCCGCAGGTGGGCGCCTGCGGGACGGCGGCGTTTCTGGGCCGGCCGGTGATCGTGCCGGACATTGCAACAGACCCGCTGTGGGACGATTACCGCCATCTTCCGCTGCCGGAAGAATACAAGGCGTGCTGGTCGTCGCCGATCAAGTCGAGCGATGGCCGGGTGATCGGGACGTTCGGTTTCTATTTCCGCGAGCGCCGGCTGCCTGATGATTTCCATCACCGTCTGGTGGACGTGTGCGTGTACCTGTGCGCGCTGGCGCTGGAACGCGAGGAAGCGCGCGCGCGCATCCGCCAATTGGCGTTCTACGACGAGCTGACGGGTCTGCCGAACCGCAATCTGCTGCTGGCGCAGGCGGAGCAGGCGATCGCGCGGGCGGAACCGGAGCGCAAGCGGGTGGCGGTGTTGTTCCTGGATCTGGACCGCTTCAAGCAGGTGAACGATACGCTGGGCCACCCGATCGGGGACGCGCTGCTGCGGGATGTGGCGCAGCGTCTGCGCCGGTTGGCGCGGGCGACGGATATCGTGGGCCGCCTTTCCGGCGACGAGTTCGTGATGTTGATGCCGGAGTTCGAACATGGCCGCCTGACCGCGGCGGCGGAACACATTCTGGTGGCGCTGGCTCAGCCGTTTTCGGTGGGCGGCATTACGCTGAATCCGTCGGTGAGCATCGGCATCAGCGTGTTCCCGGAGAACGGCCGGGACATGGATACGCTGCTGCGCCATGCGGACATGGCGATGTACCAGGCGAAGACGGCGGGCCGCAATCGCATTTCGTTCTTCAGCGCGGAGATGAATCGTCAGGCGCAGGAACGGTTGGCGCTGGAAGCGGCGCTGCGGGATGCGTTGGAAGCGAAGGCGTTGCGTTTGCACTATCAGCCGCAGGTTGGCTTGAAGAACGGCAGCCTGTACGGGGTGGAGGCGCTTGCACGTTGGCGCCATCCGACGCTGGGGGATATTTCGCCGGCGCGGTTTGTGCCGCTGGCGGAAGAGTGTGGGCTGATCGGTGATCTGGGCGACTGGGCGTTGCGCGAGGCCTGCTCGCAATTGGCGATCTGGCGCAATAACGGTCTGCGAGTGCCTTCGGTGTCGGTGAACCTGTCGGCGACGAATTTCCACAATCTGAACCTGCCGCGGATGATTGCGGCGACGTTGGCTGAGTTCGGGTTGGCGCCTGCGGATTTGATGCTGGAGATTACCGAGGGCGTTGTTCTCGATGCCACGGCTGGGACGTTGCGCACGATTGCTGAACTGCATCGGTTGGGCGTACGGCTGTCGATGGATGACTTCGGGACTGGTTATTCCAGCCTGGGGCATTTGCGGCGCCTGATCGTTGACGAACTGAAGCTGGATCGCAGTTTCGTGCAAGGGTTGGAGAGCGATGATGCGGCTCGGGCGCTGACCAGTGCTGTGATTCGGATTGGGGAAAGCTTGAGTCTGCCGGTTGTGGCTGAAGGCGTCGAGAACGAAGAGCAGCGGCGGTTTCTGATCGAGCAAGGGTGTGCTGCGGGGCAGGGGTTTCTGTTTTCGCCGCCGTTGCCTGCGGGGGATCTTGAGGAGTGGTTGCGGGCTCGGGGGTGATTGGTTCGCTTCGTTTGCCGGGTTGAGTTCTTGAGACGTCCGGCACGGTGGCGTCCCGGGGCGCGCGGGGCCACGATTGCGGTCCGGAGCCTTCGCTCCGGACTCCCCCGTCGTCATCTTCGTCCAGGCCTACGGCCTTCCCTTCAGATTCCCTCGGGCTTATCGACGCCCCGCGCACCCCGGGACGCCACCGCACCGGACTCTGGCAATTCAAGTTTTGAGGCAGCGGGGGCGGTCGGCGTGCTTGGCATTTTTGCGCAGAGCACTTCGGGCCAGAAGCATCTTGCGGTGCCCGTCTCCGTTCGGCCGCGCGGGCGGCCTCCGGAGACTTACGCGGCGTCTTGCGTTGTGGTGATGACGCTTCGCGCGTAGGTGGCGCTTGGGTGTCAGACACCCGCACAGACGACACCTGCATAGATGGACTACAGCTTGAAGAGTGCTTCCAGGGTGTCAGACACCCATGCGAGCACGATTCGCTGCTAATCGTCACTTGAACTCTAGTGCCCGATGGGCGGCGCGCGTACAGGTCGGCAGGCTGTGGCGAACCGTCGCCGCGCCGCCCATCACGGCTCTCCCCACGGTGATGCTGGAGCTTTAGAACCCCACTCCCCGCAAGCGCGCAAGCGACTACCTCCACGTCGACCCACAGCGCGTATGCCGATCGTGGCCGCCCGCGCGGCCGCGACTCGGCGGGCCCCGCAAGACTCGTCCCTGACCACTGCTCTAGCAGCGCCCCGAATCATGCACACCGCAGCTCCTCGGTGCGGGCGACAGGGGGCCGAGCGCCGTCGATGCGCCCGAGGGAATCTGAAGGGAGCCGAAGGCGGACGAAGATGACGACGGGGCAGTCCGGAGCGAAGGCTCCGGACCGCAATCGTGGGCGCTCGGCCCCCTGTCGCCCGTGCCGAGGGGCGGGAGAAGATCGCAGCAACCGTCAATCCAAAGCCACAGCCAACCAGAGCCACAGTCAATGCCGCCTCGACGCCACGCGCCCCACACCTAGTCGCACACAGCCATTCACGCCCAACCCCGCCCCAACACTCGCACTCCAATCGTCCCCCATTTCCCCGTCCCCCTCCAGCATCACTAAATACTTTCCCTCATTTGCACACCCACCACTTCCGATATATATTTCAAGCCTAAACTATCCAGACCTAAATATCTGCGGCTTCCGCTCCAGCACCACAGAGCGACTGTCGCGTACTTGGAGCGTATACGGCAATGAAGATAGTCTGCATCGGCGGCGGTCCCGCCGGCCTGTATTTCGGTCTGCTCATGAAACTGCAGAACCCCGCCAACGAAGTCACCGTCATCGAACGCAACCGTCCGTATGACACTTTTGGCTGGGGCGTGGTCTTCTCCGACGCCACCATGCAGAATTTGCGTGAGGCCGATCCCGTCTCGGCGCAAACCATTGGCGATGCGTTCAACCATTGGGATGACATCGACATCCATTTCAAGGGACGCAGCATCCGCAGCAGCGGCCACGGCTTCATCGGCATTGGGCGCAAGAAGCTTCTGAACATCCTGCAGGCGCGTTGCGAAGACGTGGGCGTGAAGCTCGTGTTCGAGAACTTCGTCCAGGACGACCAGGCCATCGCCCGCGAGTACGACGCCGATCTCGTCATTGCCTCGGACGGCATCAACAGCCAGATTCGCACCCGGTACGCCGATACGTTCCATCCCGACATCGACCAGCGCCGCTGCCGCTTCGTCTGGCTGGGCACCAAGAAGGTGTTCGATGCCTTTACCTTTGCGTTCGTGCAGACCGAGCACGGCTGGTTCCAGGCGCATGCTTACCGGTACGAGGACGGCATGTCGACGTTTATCGTCGAGACGCCGGAGGAAACCTGGCAGGCTGCGGGCATCGAGCAGATGAGCCAGGAAGAGGGCATCGCCTATTGCGAGAAGTTATTTGCGCCCTGGCTGGACGGCAATCCGCTGATCAGCAATGCGTCGCACCTGCGTGGTTCGGCGATCTGGATCCGTTTCCCGCGCGTCATCTGCAATACGTGGGTCCACTGGAACAAGCTGGACACCGCCCGTGGCGAGCGCCGCGTGCCGGTCGTGCTGATGGGCGATGCCGCGCACACGGCGCACTTTTCCATCGGGTCGGGCACCAAGCTGGCGCTGGAAGACGCGATCGAGCTGGCGCGTTGCCTGAGCGGCGCGGAAGGCAGCGTCGAGGCCGGACTGCATCATTACGAGGAAGTGCGCAGCGTCGAGGTGCTGAAGATCCAGAACGCCGCCCGCAACTCCACCGAATGGTTCGAGAACGTCGAGCGTTACGCCGACCTGGAACCCGAGCAGTTTGCGTATTCGTTGCTGACCCGTTCGCAGCGCATTTCGCACGAGAACCTGCGCCTGCGCGATCCGGCCTGGCTGGAAGGCTTTGAGCGCTGGATCGCGGAACGCGCCGGCGCGGCCACGCCCGAGGGCCGGCGTCCGGCGATTCCGATGCTGACGCCTTATCAGGTGCGCGGCGTGCGGCTGAAGAATCGCATCCTGGTGTCGCCGATGGCCATGTATTCGTGCACGGACGGCGTGCCGGGAGATTTCCATCTGGTTCACCTGGGCGCGCGCGCCATGGGTGGCGCCGGCTTGGTGATGGTGGAAATGACCTGCGTGTCGCCGGATGGCCGCATCACGCCGGGGTGCCCGGGGCTGTGGAACGACGAGCAGCAGCAGGCGTTTGCCCGCATCGTCAACTTTGTGCACGGCAACAGCGATGCGCGCATCGGCATGCAGTTGGGTCATGCGGGCCGCAAGGGGTCGACGCAGCTCGGCTGGCAGAAGATCGATCATCCGCTGGCAGAGGGCAATTGGCCGCTGGTGTCGGCGTCGGCCCTGCCGTACATCGAAGGCGTGTCGCAGACGCCGCGCGCCATGACGCGCGCGGATATGGACGAAGTGCGCGACAACTTCGTGGCGGCGGCGCGCCGCGCGGCGGCTGCGGGCTTCGACTGGCTGGAGCTGCACTGCGCGCACGGCTATCTGTTGTCCAGCTTTATTTCGCCGCTGACCAATCGGCGTGAGGATGAATACGGCGGCAGTCTGGAAAACCGGCTGCGCTTCCCGCTGGAGGTGTTCCATGCGGTGCGCGCGGTGTGGCCCGAGGACAAGCCGATGTCGGTGCGGATCTCGGCCAGCGATTGGGTGGAAGGCGGCATCACCGCGGACGATGCGGTCGAGATCGCGCGTCACTTCAAGGCGGCGGGCGCCGACATGATCGATTGCTCGTCCGGTCAGGTCAGCAAGGAAGAAAAGCCGGTGTACGGCCGCATGTTCCAGACGCCGTTTGCCGATCGCGTCCGCAACGAAGCCGGCATCCCCACGATTGCGGTGGGCGCCATTTTCGAGGCCGACCACGCCAACGGCATCATCGCCTCGGGCCGTGCGGACCTGTGCGCGCTGGCACGTCCCCATTTGGCTGACGCCTCCTGGACGCTGCGCGAAGCGGCGCGCGTGGGCTATGTTGATGTGTCGTGGCCGAGCCAGTATTTCGCCGGCAAGCGCCAGCTTGAGACCAACTTCGAACGCGCCGCCGCGATGGCGCAACTGGATATCAAATGAACGCACAACCGCTACCGCTCGCCGGGCGTCACGCCCTGGTGACGGGCGGCGCCCGCGGCATCGGCCTGGCCGCCGCCCGGTCGCTGCTGCAGCGCGGCGCCCGCGTCACGCTGCTGGGCCGCGATGGCGGCGCGCTGGACGCGGCCGCCGACGAGCTGGCCCGATTGGGTCAGGTGCAGGCGGTCAGCGCGGACATTGCCGACGAAGCCTCGGTGCGCGCCGCCTTCGCGCAGGCCGAAGCCGAGTTCGGCCCGGTGCTGATCCTGGTGAACAACGCGGGGCAGGCGGTCAGTCAGCGCTTTGACCGCACGGACGCCGCGCTGTGGAACCAGATGCTGGCCGTCAACCTGACGGGCACCTTCCATTGCATCCAGGCGGCGTTGCCGGGAATGCTGCAGGAAAAGTGGGGCCGGGTGATCAACGTGGCCAGCACCGCTGGGCTGATCGGTTATGGGTATGTAAGCGCCTACTGCGCTGCAAAGCACGGCGTGATAGGGCTGACCCGGTCGCTGGCGCTGGAAACGGCGCAGAAGGGCGTGACGGTCAACGCGGTGTGTCCCGGCTATACCGAGACCGACATCGTGCGCGGCGCCGTCGCCAACATTGTCGAGAAGACCGGCATGACGCCGGAAGCCGCCCGCCTGAAACTGGCGGAGCGCAACCCGCAGGGCCGCCTGGTGCAGCCCGAGGAAGTGGCCGAGACGGTCGCGTGGCTGGCGCTGCCGGCCTCCGCTTCGATCAACGGCCAGGCGATCGCCGTCGACGGCGGCGAAGTGATGACCGGCTGAGGCCGGCGTTCCATCCACCCAGCATTCATGAACGGAGACACCATGAGCACCCAGCCCGAAGAGCACACCATGAAGCATCACAAGCGTCCCATCGCCGGCTACCAGGCGAAGACGTTCCTGTGGCAGGTGTCGGACGACGGCAAGGTCGGCACCATTACGCTGAACCGTCCCGAGCGCAAGAATCCGCTGACGTTTGATTCGTACGCGGAACTGCGCGATTTCTTCCGGTCGCTGGTGTATGCCACCGACATCAAGGTGGTGGTGGTGACGGGCGCGGGCGGGAATTTCTGCTCGGGCGGCGACGTGCACGAGATCATCGGCCCGCTCACGAAGATGAGCATGCCGGAACTGCTGGATTTCACGCGCATGACGGGTGATCTGGTCAAGGCCATGCGCGCTTGCCCGCAACCCATCGTGGCGGCCGTGGACGGCGTGTGCGCGGGCGCGGGGGCGATGGTGGCGCTGGCGTCGGATATGCGCTTGGGCACGCCCGCCGCTCGGACCGCGTTCCTCTTTACCCGCGTGGGGCTGGCGGGGGCCGACATGGGCGCGTGCACGTTGCTGCCGCGCATGATCGGTCAGGGCCGTGCTTCGGAACTGCTGTACACCGGCCGCGCGATGACGGCCGACGAGGGCGCGAGCTGGGGGTTTTTCAATGCGCTGCACGAGTCAGGCAAGCTGCTGGAAGCGGCGCAGACGCTGGCGGCGCAACTGGCCGCGGGTCCGACCTTCGCACACGGCGTGACCAAGAAGCTGCTGCACCAGGAATGGAACATGGGTGTGGACGAGGCCATCGAGGCCGAAGCCGAGGCGCAGGCCATCTGCATGCAGACGCGCGATTTCCATCGCGCCTACGAGGCCTTCGTGGCCAAGCAGAAGCCTGTCTTTGAGGGGAACTGATGATGCGCGACGCAAGCTGGCTGGACTGGCCCTTTTTCGACGACGCGCATCGCAAGCTGGCGCATGACGTGGACGCCTGGTGCGAGCAGTCGCTGGGCGACGTGGACCATCACGACGCAGATGCGGCATGCAAGAAGCTGGTCAAGGCCATGGGCCAGGCCGGGTGGCTGCGTTACGCGGTGGCAGGAGGCCCGGGCGGGGCTTGGGGCGGCGCGCTGCCGGAGGTGGACTCCCGCGCGGTATGCATTCTGCGCGAGACGTTTGCCCGGCATGAAGGATTGGCGGACTTTGCGTTTGCGATGCAGGGCCTGGGCAGCGGCGCGATTTCGCTGATGGGCTCGGATGCGCTGCGCCAGCATTACCTGCCGCGCGTGGCGCGCGGCGAGGCGATTGCGGCTTTTGCGCTGTCGGAGCCTGATGCGGGGTCGGACGTGGCGGCGCTGGCCTGCGAGGCGAAGCTGGATGGCGATCACTATGTGCTGAATGGTGCCAAGACGTGGATTTCGAACGGCGGCATTGCGGACTTCTATGTGGTGTTCGCGCGCACAGGGGAAGCGCCGGGCGCGCGGGGCATCAGCGCGTTCGTGGTGGATGCGGACACGCCGGGGTTCGAGGTGGCCGAGCGCATCGACCTGATCGCGCCGCATCCGCTGGCGACCATTACATTCGACAACTGCCGCATCCCGGTGACGCACCGGTTGGGCGACGCGGGGCAAGGTTTCAAGCTGGCCATGATGACGCTGGACATCTTCCGCGCGTCGGTGGCGGCGGCGGCGCTGGGGTTTGCGCGCCGGGCGCTGGATGAAGGATTGGCGCGCGCCAAGTCGCGCCGCATGTTCGGCCAGACGCTGGCCGACCTGCAACTGACGCAAGCCGCGTTGGGCGACATGGCAACCGCCATCGACGCCTCGGCGCTGCTTACGTACCGCGCCGCGTGGATGCGCGACGTGCAGAAGCTACGCACCACGCGCGAAGCGGCGATGGCCAAGATGACGGCGACGGAGTCGGCGCAGACGGTGATCGACCGGGCGTTGCAGATGTTCGGCGGCGCTGGCGTGGTGTCGGGGATGCCGGTGGAGAAGCTTTACAGGGAAATCAGAGCGCTGCGTATCTACGAAGGCGCCACGGAAGTGCAGAAGTTGATCATCGCCCGTGAATTGCTGAAGGCATAAAGGGCCATCGAGCGCCTGCTTTTTGCAACGTAAACCGCATCGCACAGCCAAGGGGAATTTTCATGGAAGTATCCGCCCACATCGACACCTTTGCCCGGGACAACCTGCCCCCGGGCGAACAATGGCCTGAGTTCCTGCTGGACGGCCCCGACGTGGCCTATCCAAAGCGTTTCAATTGCGCGGTGGAATTGGTTGACGCGATGGTCGGCCGAGGCCACGGCGATCGCGTGGCGCTGCGCTGGCGCCAGGACGGCAAGCCGGCGACGATGACCTACGGCGAACTGGCCGCGCTGACGAACCGCATCGCGCGCGTGCTGACCGAGGACATGAAGCTGGTGCCGGGTAACCGCCTGCTGCTGCGCGGCCCGAACAATCCGATGATGGCGGCCTCGTGGCTGGCGGCGATCAAGGCGGGGCTGGTGACGGTGCCGACGATGCCGCTGCTGCGTTCGAAGGAACTGAAGCAGATCATCGAGAAGGCGCAGATCCAGGCGGTGCTGTGCGACGTGCGCCTGAAGGACGAGGCGCAGTTCTGCGCGCAGCCGGATCACGAGAACCACTGCCCGGGTCTGGCGCAGGTGATGTACTTCAACGATTCGGCGGCCGATGCCCTGGACGCGCTGGCGGCCGGTAAGCCTGACACGTTCGAGGCGTGCGATACGGCGGCGGACGATGTGTGCCTGATCGCGTTCACCAGCGGCACGACGGGCTCGCCGAAGGGCTGCATGCACTTTCATCGCGATGTGCTGGCGATGTGCGACCTTTTCCCGAAGCATGTGATCAAGCCGGGGCCGGACGACATTTTCTGCGGCACGCCGCCGCTGGCGTTCACGTTCGGGCTGGGCGGGTTGTTGTGCTTTCCGCTGCGAGTGGGCGCGAGCACGGTGCTGGCCGAGAAGCTGTCGCCGGAAAGCCTGCTGGAACTGATCCAGGAGTTCCGCGCGACGATCGTGTTCACGGCCCCGACCTTCTACCGCCAGATGGCGGCGCTGGTGGGCAAGTTCGATCTGTCGTCGCTGAAGAAGAGCGTGTCGGCGGGCGAAGCGCTGCCGGATGCGACGCGTCAGCTCTGGAAGGACGCAACGGGGATCGAGATGATCGACGGCATCGGCGGCACGGAGATGATCCACGTGTTCGTGTCGAGCCCGCCGGAGTCGGTGCGCCGCGGTGCGATTGGCCGCGTGGTGCCGGGGTATGTGGCGCAGATCGTTGACGATGAGATGAAGCCGGTGCCGAACGGGACGGTGGGCCGGTTGGCGATCAAGGGGCCGACGGGCTGCCGCTATCTGGCGGACGAGCGCCAGCGCCGGTTCGTGCAAGACGGCTGGAATCTGCCGGGCGATACGTTCGTGCAGGATGACGACGGCTATCTGTTCTACCAAGCGCGCAACGACGACATGATCGTGTCGGCGGGCTACAACATCGCGGGTCCGGAAGTCGAGGACGCGCTGCTGCGCCATGAGGCGGTGGCGGAGTGCGGGGTGGTGGGCGCGATGGACGACGAGCGCGGTCAGGTGGTGAAGGCGTTTGTGGTGCTGAAGCCGGGGTTTGCGCCAAGCGCGGAGCTGGTGACGGCGATGCAGACGTTCGTGAAGGCGAATATTGCGCCCTACAAATATCCGCGCGCGATCGAGTTCGTGGATACGTTGCCGCGGACCGAGACGGGCAAGTTGCAGCGGTTTGCGCTGCGCAAGATGGCATAGGCATTGCAGGCATCAAGGAAACATCATGGCAGCACCCATCACGACGGCTCCTTTCGTGAGCCAGGTAGAAGTCCGATTCCGCCATTGCGATCCGGCGGGGATCGTGTTCTATCCGCGCTATTTCGAGATGATCAATGATTTCGTCGAGGAGTGGTTCGACAAGGGAATGGGGTTGCCGTTTCATGCGCTACATGTGGAGCGGCATATCGGTACGCCGATGGCGTCGGTGACGTGCGATTTCAGCGCACCGAGCCGGTGGCACGAGAAGCTGCGCCAGACGCTGTCGGTGCAGCGCATCGGTGGGGCGTCGTTCAAGGCGCTGGTGCGGTTTGAAGGGCCGGAGGGGCAGTTGCGGTTGTCGGCGACGCTGACGATTGTGACGGTGGATCTGCGGACGATGAAGTCGATGCCGCTGCCTGCGGATCTGCGGGAACGCATGCAGCATTTTCTGGCAACCGCGGCATAAGCGGGCGCCACCCTGTGGTTTGTTTATTTGATCAATAGGATGAGACGTTATGAAGATTCTGCAACCGCCGGATTGGATGGCGCCCCGGGGCTATTCGAATGGTGTGCTGACCGAGATGCAGGTGGGCAGCAAGGTCGTGTTTGTGGGCGGACAGGTGGGATGGAACGGGCAGCAGCAGTTCGAGTCCGATGATTTCGCAGACCAGGTGCGTCAGGCGCTGCTGAACATCGTGCAGATTCTTGCCGAGGGTGGGGCGAAGCCTGAGCATATCGTGCGGATGACTTGGTATGTGACGGATAGGAAGGAGTACGTTGCGGCGTATCCGGGCATTGGTAAACACTACCGGGAGTTGATCGGTCGGCATTTTCCGGCGATGACGGCGGTGGAAGTGGCCGCTCTGGTGGAGGATCGCGCGAAGGTGGAGATCGAGGTCACCGCGGTTGTGCCTGCGCAGTAGTTTTTATGGTTTGACGGTGTATCGAAGGTTCGCCGCTTTTGCTTCCCGGCCGGCACCGGGCGGCGAGGGCGGCGGGCCTTCGGTGCTTGTGGGGCGGATTTTCTTGTGAGCATGCCGCTGAAGTCAGGTGTCTGACACCCGCATGAGAAAGTCGTCATTGCGCGGCGGTATTCGCCGGGTGTCTGACACCGTGCGCGATGCGTAGGACTGATTCGGGTGTCTGACACCCTGCGCAGTGCATAGGTCCGTTTGCTAGATGTCTGGCCGTCGTCGATGATTCGCCGGTCGCGGTTCTTAAGACGCCCGGCGCGTCGTCGGTCTGGGGCGCGCGGGGCTACGATTGCGGTCCGGAGCCTTCGCTCCGGAC
>NZ_DGMA01000010.1:50437-68263 GCF_002388205.1 Achromobacter sp. UBA4530
CCCCGTCGTCATCGTCGTTGTCGCCTGCGGCGACTGCCTTCCGATTCCCTCGGGCGCATCTACACGCCCCGCGCGCCCCAGACCGCCGCCACGCCGGGCTGGGGCGGTTTCAGCTCGTCGGACGGCGGGGGGGATTGAGTTCTTGAGGTTCTTGGCTGCGGTTGCACGGGCATGAAGCGTCTTGCGGGGCCCGCCCCACGTCGGCCGCGCGGGCGGCCTGGTGGGGCTTACGCAGCGTCTCGCGTCCACGGGCCTGCGCTGCGCGCTTGCGGCGCGCCGAGGGCTGATTCCGGTGTCGGACGCCTATCGCAGGCACGTAGGACAGATTCCGGTGTCAGACACCACCACAAGCGCTTAAGACAGATTCGGGCGTCATACACCGCAATCCGGGATCAGTTGCCCGCGCGTCGCGTCTCTTTCGGCAGTTCCCCGAACCGTTCCCGGTAATACTCCGAGAACCTCCCCAGATGCCCAAACCCCACGCTCAGCGCCACCTCCGTGACGCTCGCATCCGGCTGCGCCTTCAGCCGGCTCCTCGCCGCATCCAGCCTGAATGCGCGTAGCGCATTCATTGGCGTCGTATTCCGGTGTTCCTGAAAAAGCCGGGTCAGCGCGGTGGCACTGGCACCAGCGTGGCGCGCGATGGTGTTCAGCGTCAGAGGAGCCCCCAGGCGTTCTCGCATGAAGGCCTCGGCGACGCTCAAGCGGCGCGGGACCGTGTTGGGCTGGCCCGCGTGGTTTTGCCAAGTATTGGGCTGGTTGTAGAGCAGGTGCAAAACCAGCGTGTCTTCCAGGTGCTCCAGCCACGCCGCGGGCGGGCGGCGGGCGCCGTCGTCCAAGGTGGGCAGCAAGTGGATCAGGCTGGCCATCATGCTGCGCCAGGCGGCGCCGATGGGCGTGTCCAGGCGCAGGGCGGGGCTGAAGTCCAGGGGGCGGGTGGCGGCTTCGCCGAAGGCGCGTTGGCCCATGGCTTCCAGTTTGCCTCTTGGGATCTTTAGCAGCAGTTGTTCGCAGCCGGCTTCCCAGTGCAGCCGAAGGCGGCGGTTGGGGGCGATGACGGCGGCGCAGTCGGGGTCGGCGTTGACGCCTTCGTCGCCGCATTCGATGCGGGCGCGGCCGCGTAGGGGGACCTGCACCAGCATGAAGTCCTGGAGGCGGTCGGGTTCGATGTGGACTTCGGCGCCGTAGCGCAACGTACAGACGGTGAGGGAGCCGAAGCGGCCGCGGTTCAGTTCGGCGTCGACGCGGCCGCCTTTCCAGGTGAGGCGGTGGTCCTTGAGGGCTTCGGACACGCGGGCGCGGGTCTCATCCTGTTGCGTGGAGCTGAAGACGCGCCGTTTCAGCAAGGGCGCCAGCTCTAGTCGGGACCAGCCGTGCATGGAAGCCTCCGGGACGGGACCGATCCCGTATCTGCGGGCAGCGTAATGGAATCGCGCGTCATTGGGAATTAAGTGAATCCCGGATAAGCCTGGCGGAATTCGGATAGAGCGGGGGTGGACGCGGGCCTAATCTTGCCGGGAGGCGCGTGCACGGTGGGCGGGCCTGTTGGAATGGAGGCGCCGCGGCGCGTAAGCTGGGCGACTTGGATCGGCGGCATGCGTGTACCGACGGCAGACGGGTTCTGTCAGCTTTCCGCCAGCGTGACTGGCGGCGAATACGGGGTGGCACATGAATCGAAATGGATGGAGCCGGCGCGCGCTGGCGGCATTGGTTTGCATGGGCGCTGCGGTGGGCGCGCCGGGTGTGGCGTCGGCGGCCGACAAGGTGAAGGTGGGGCTGCTGACGACGTTGTCGGGGCCGGGCGCGGCGCTGGGCAACGAGATCCGGGACGGCTTCAATCTGGCGCTGCAGCATACGGGCGGCAAGCTGGGCGGGTTGGCGGCGGAAGTGGTGGTGGCCGATGACCAGCAGAAGGCGGATACCGGGCGTCAGGCGGTGGAACGTCTACTTAAGCGTGACCGTGTGAACGTGATGACGGGCATCGTGTTTTCGAATGTGCTGCTGCCGGTGATGCCGGCGATTCTGCAGTCGGACACGATTTATCTCAGCACCAATACGGGCCCGGAAAACTATGCGGGCGCGGGCTGTAATCCGAATTTCTTTGCGGTGGCCTGGCAGAACGAGGACATTCCGGCGGCGATGGGCAAGTACGCGGCCGATCAGGGGTACAAGCGCGTGGCGTTGATCGCGCCGGATTACCCGGGCGGGCGCGAGTCGCTGAACGGCTTCAAGCGTCTGTACAAGGGCGGCGTGGCCGAGGAGATCTACACGCAGCTCGGCCAGCTGGACTATGGCGTGGAGATTACGCAGCTGCGCGCGAGCAAGCCGGACGCGGTGTTTTTCTTTTTGCCGGGCGGGATGGGCGTGAATTTCATCAAGCAGTTCAACGGCGCGGGGCTGTCCAAGGACATCGCGCTGCTGGCGCCGGGATTTTCCGGGGATGAAGACACGATCGCGGCAGTGGGCGCGCCGATCAAGGGCCTGCGCAATACGGCGCAATGGGCGGCCGAACTCGACAACCCGGCCAACCGCAAGTTCGTCGAGGATTTCAAGAAGACCTACAACCGCAGCCCGTCGCTGTATGCGTCGCAGGGGTATGACGCGGCGATGCTGCTGGACAGCGCGGTGCGCCAGACGGGCGGCAAGCTGGATGCCGAGGCGCTGCGTCCGGCGTTGCGGCGTGCGGACTTCAAGTCGGTGCGTGGCGATTTCAAGTTCAACCGCAATCAGTACCCGGTGCAGAACTATTACCTGCGCGTGGTCGAGGCGGACGCCAGCGGCAAGCTGTCGAACAAGCTGTCGGGCACGGTGCTGACGCAATACCAGGATCCCTTCGCCGCCGCATGCCAGATGAAGTAGGCCGCCGCGGCTTTGCAAAACAGGAGATACGCATGACTGAACGCATTACGACGCGCGAGGTGACGATCGCCTCGCACGATGGCAAGTCCTTCGGCGCCTATCTGGCGGTGCCAGCCTCGGGCCGCGGCCCGGGCCTGGTGTTGTGCCAGGAGATTTTCGGCGTCAACGATTTCATGCGGCGCAGCGCGCAACTGCTGGCCGAGGAAGGCTATGTGGTGCTGGTGCCGGATCTGTTCTGGCGTCAGCAGCCGGGCATCCAGCTGACGGACGGGCCGGCGGACATGCCGCGCGCGTTCGAGCTGTACAAAGGCTTTGACGTGGATCTGGGCATCAAGGACATTGCGTCGACGCTGGCGGTGCTGCGCGAGCTGCCCGAACAGGAAGGCGGCGCTGGCGTGCTGGGCTATTGCCTGGGCGGCAAGCTGGCTTATCTGGCGGCGTGCCGCACGGACGCGGATGTGGCGGTGGGATATTACGGCGTGGGCATCGAGGACAGCCTTGAGGAAGCCGGCAATCTGCGTGGCCGCCTGGTGCTGCACATTGCCGAGCAGGACGGGTTCTGTCCGCCCGAGGCTCGCAAGCGCATCCTGGAAGCGCTGGGCGGCAAGCCGGGCGTGGAGCTGTACGTGTATCCCGGCGTGGACCATGCGTTCGCACGCACGGGCGGCGATCACTACGACAAGCCGTCGGCGTTGATGGCGCACCAGCGCAGCATGGCGGCGCTGCAGCGCACGATCGGGCCGGAGTTCGATTATTCGTATCTGTGGGACAAGCACTGCGAATATGAATTCGGCACGCGCGACGTGGCGGCGACGATGGCGACGATGGTGGCCGAGCCTTACGTCAACCACATCCCGACGATGACGGGCGGGGTGGGGCATAAGGAGCTGTCGCGCTTCTATCAGCATCATTTCGTGAACAGCAACCCGCCGGACACGCGGCTGGTGCCGCTGTCGCGCACGGTGGGCGCGACGCAGATCGTGGACGAGCTGCTGTTCTGCTTTACCCACACCACCGAGATCGACTGGATGCTGCCGGGCGTCGCGCCGACGGGCAAGTATGTGGAGATCCCGCTGGTGGCCATCGTGAAGTTCCGCGGCGACAAGCTTTATCACGAGCACATCTATTGGGATCAGGCGAGCGTGCTGGTGCAGGTGGGCCTGCTGGACCCGGCCGGCCTGCCCACCGCTGGCCGCGAGACGGCGGCCAAGCTGCTGGACGAAACCCTGCCTTCCAACACGCTGATGGCGCGCTGGAAGGACAGCGCGAACAAGTAGGGAGACGACATGCCATATACCGACGAACAACTGGCGGGGCTGGTGCGCGGCGACAGCGTGCACCGGGCCCTGTACACCGATCCGGCGATCTTCGACCTTGAGATGCAGCGCATCTACGGCCGCGCGTGGATCTACGTGGGCCACGAAAGCCAGGTGCCCAAGACGGGCGACTATCACACGACGCGCCTGGGTGATCAGGACGTGCTGATGGTGCGCGCGGCCGATGGGCGCGTGCACGTGCTGTACAACCGCTGCCCGCACAAGGGCGCGAAGGTGGTGGCCGACGGCGAAGGCTGTGCGGGCAAGTTTTTCCGTTGCCCGTACCACGCGTGGACGTTCAAGCTGGACGGCAGCCATCTGGGCGTGCCGCTCAAGCAAGGGCTGGAAGGCACGTCGTACGATCCCACGGATCCGTCGTTTTCGATGCGGCGGTTGCCGCGCGTCGAGAGCTACCGCGGCTTCGTGTTCGCGAGCCAATCCGCTGAAGGGCAGCCGCTTGTGGATTTTCTGGGCGGCGTGCGCTCGTCCATCGACAACCTGTGCGACCGTTCGCCGGTGGGCGAGGTGGAAGTCGCGGGCGGCATCTTCCGCGTGATGCAGCGGTCGAACTGGAAGGTGTTCTACGAGAACCTGCACGACACGATGCACGCGCGCGTGACGCATGAATCGTCGTATGCGGCGGCGCGCGACGAGGCCAAGGAAATGGGCGAGATGCCGCTCGAGCTGCACATCATGGATGGCAACGGCGAGCCCTACGAGTTCTGGGAGAAGCTGGAGCTGCGCGCCTACGACAACGGCCACGGCTACATGGAAGGCATCTTCAATCCGGGCGCCGCCGAACGCGATCCGGTGTCGCGCGCGCACTTCGAGTCGCTGACCGGCGCTTATGGCGAGCAGCGCGCTCGCGAGATCCTGGGGATGAACCGCCACAACACCGTGATCTACGGCAGCGGCTCGCCGCACACGGTGTTCCAGCAGTTCCGCGTGATCCGGCCGGTGGCGGTGGATCGCACCTTGATCGAGATCCAGACGTTTCGCTGCAAGGGCGCGCCGGAAGGCGTGTTCAAGCGCGCGATGCTGTACGCCAACGTCATCAATTCGCCGTCGTCCAACGTGATGCCGGACGATATCGAGCTCTACAACCGTTGCCAGGAAGGCAACGCGACGCGGGGCGGCGACTGGGTCAGCATGCACCGCTATCACGGCACGGACCGCGTCGAGCCCGACGGCATGGTGTCCGTGAACGGCACCAGCGAATTGCCCATGCGCAATCAGTTCCGCGCGTGGAAGGCTTACATGGAGGCGGGCGCCGGGACCGGCGCAGACGCCACGGCCAAGGGAGACGGCGCATGCTGCTAGATCTGGATTTCGACGTCGGCACCGCGAATCTTGCGCCGGCCGACGTGCCCGCCGACGCCTACCATCGCATCGCGCAGTTCCTGTACCGCGAGGCGCGGTTGCTGGACGAGCGGCGCTATGACGAGTGGCAGGCGTTGTGGACCGAGGACGGCATGTACTGGATGCCGCGCAAGCATGGTCAGGAAAGTCCGTACGACTTCATCTCAATCTTCTGGGAAGACCGCATGCTGCGCGACGTGCGCATCCGGCGCCTGGAGCATCCGCGCAACTGGTCGCAGCAACCGCCGACGCGCAGCGTGCGGCTGGTGGGCGGCGTGCAGGTCGAGGGTGTGGATGCGGCCGGCAACCTGGTGGTGCACTCGGTCTTTCAGATGACCGAATGGCGCAAGCGGCAGCCGCGCCAGCTTGCAGGCCGTTATACGCACAAGCTGGCCGCCGAGGGCGATGGCTGGCGCATCCGCATGAAGCGCGTGGACCTCGTGAACTGCGACGATGCGCACGATGCGTTCGAGGTGTTTGTGTGATGAACGCGGACGTGGCGGTGCTGGCGCTGCACTATCAGAACGATGTGCTGCATCCGGATGGCAAGATCCGCGTCGGGCTGGATGCCGACAGCGGGGCGCGCCAGCGCCTGCTGGACAACGCCGCGGCATTGCTAGAGGGCGCGCGGTCGCACGCGCTGCCCATCGTGCACGTGCGCATCGCGTTTCGTCCGGACTACGCGGACCTGCTGCCCAATTGCGAGATCTTCCGCAACGTGGCCACGATCGGCGCGGTGCCGGAAGGGCAGTGGGGCAGCGCGTTCTACGATGGCCTGCATCCGCTGGCGGGCAGCGCGCGCGAGTTCGTCGTCAAGCACACGCGCATCAGCGCGTTCTACGGCACGCCGCTTGAGGAAACCCTGCGGCTGCTGGGCGCGCGGCGGCTGGTGGTGGCGGGCGTGGCGACGCATTCGGTGGTTGAGGGCACGGTGCGCCATGCCGCGGATATCGGCTTCTCGGTGATGGTGGCCGAAGATGCCTGCGCGTCGGCCGATCCGGCGGTGCACGAGGCGTCGTTGGCCAGCATGCGGCTGATCGCGCAGACGGGCTCGGTGCACGACGCGGTACGCTGGGCCGCCGCGCCAAACTGACAAGGAATACACATGGATTTCTCAGGCTTTCCCGGCCTGGCGGGCAAGACCGCCATCGTCACCGGCAGTACGCAGGGCCTGGGCGCGGATATCGCGCGTGGCCTGGCGGCGGCGGGCGCCAACGTCGTGCTGGTCGGCCGCAACGCCGAGGCAGGCGATGCGCTGGCCAAGGCGTTGGGCGACCGCGCGCTGTTCTGCGAAACCGATATCGGTGAGGACGCCCAGATCCAGGCCTGCATCGACGCCGCGCTGGCGCGCTTTGGCCGGCTGGATTTCCTGGTCAACAACGCCTGCCAGTATGCGGACCGCGGGCTGGCATCGTCGCGTGAAGAATGGCATCGGACGCTGGACACGAACCTCGTGTCGGCGGCGATCTTCACGCAGCTGGCGGCTGCGCATCTGCCCCGCGGCGGCGTGGTCGTGAATCTGGGCAGCACGGGCGGCAAGTTCGGCGCGGCCGGACGCGCGCTGTATCCGGCATCCAAGGCGGCGCTGCTGCAGATCACGAAGAATTTCGCGGTGGAATTGGCGCCGGCCGGTGTGCGTGTGCTGGCCGTGTCGCCGGCGTGGACCTGGTCGCCGTCGGTGGAACAGCTGTCGGGCGGATCGCGCCAGGCAGCCGATGCGGTGGGCGCGCATTTTCATCCGCTGGGCCGCGTGGGTTCCGGCGAGGAGATCGCGGCTGCTGTGTGCTTTGCGTGCTCCGACGCGGCATCGTGGATGACGGGCGTCGACATTCCCGTGGACGGCGGCTTCTCGATCCTGGGCCCGGACCGCGGCATCTCGCCGCGCGTGTGGTTCAAGGAATTGATGCCGGACGACGGCGCCTGAGAGGGGCGCCTGAGAGGGTGTCAGACACCCGACTTAGTCCTAAGCCGGTCGGAGGGGAAAGCCGCAGGGGGGCAGCCCCCCGATTCGGTGCTATGTTCGTTCCGCACGAGGGCTGCGCGGCTGCCAACGCCCTCGCGCGCCCATCAGCGAATAACGATCTCGCCTTCTTCCAGGCCAGCCTTGCCGCCCACCTGGTCTTCCAGGAACTCCTGCATCTTGTTGCCCAGCTGAATCTTGGTGCCGCTACAGAACCGCCGCGTGGCGGCGATGGTGGCGTTCTGCTGGGGCAGCAGGTCGCGAGCCAGTTGCGCTTCCTCGGTTTCCAGCCCGGCCAGGTCGCCGATGAGCTTGGTGTGCGTGTTGCGCGCGCGTTCGACCACGTCGCCCGTGGCCCGTTGCGGGTTCGCCTGCAGGAACATCAGCAGTTGTTCCAGCTTGGCCTTTTCCTCGTTCATCTTCAGGCGCTTGCGCGTGAGCGCCGAGCGTTTGATGTCTGCGTGCGGGTCCAGGCCTGCCTGCACCAGCGTCGGAATGCCTGCGGGCGAGCCGATGGTGCCGGCGCGCACCGCCAGCAGCGCGCGGGTCTCGCCGCCCGTGATGGCGCTTTGCTGCGTGTTGGGCGGGCCGACGTTCACGCTGCCGCCGGCGGCGATGCTGCACTGGCGGATTTCACGTTCGACGTCGATGTCCTGGCCCGCGCTGATGACGGCGTTCTCGATGAACTTGGCCCGCAGCGTGCCGCCGCAGACGATGTGCGCGGTGCGCGGCGTTCCCGAGGCGTCGTGCACGGTTTCGGCCATGCCGATGATGCCGCCCTTGACGGTGACGCTGCCGCCGGCCTCGACCAGCGCGGCTTCGATGGTGCCGTTGACGACCACGTCACCGGTCACGCGCACTTCCATGGTGGCGGCGATGTCGCCGCGCACCTGCAGGGAGCCTTCGAAGTTGATGTTGCCGGTGGACAGGTTGACGGCGTCCACCTCCACCATGGGGTTGACCTGCACGCCGTGGGTGATGAGCGTCGGCGTGCCGGAAATGGCCGCGCGCAGCAGCAGCGGATCTACCGGATCGATCTCGACGCCGGACAGTTCCTTGGAAAACGGGGTGTCCGGCAACTCGTCGGGCAGCACGGGCTCGCCCAGCACGTTGGTGCCGTCCACGCCGGGCAGCGGCGGAAAGCGGCGCATGAGCGGCGTGCCGGGCGACACAAGCAGCAGGCTGCCGAGATCGCGGTAATCCACCTGCGCCAATTCGTCGATGTCCTCGGCGCGAGGCTTCAGGCGGTCGAGCAGGCTTTCAAAGCGGGTGGGCGTGCCGCGCGTGGGCGGCGTGCCCTGCGCGGCCAGGATGGTTTCTGCGCGTCCCAACGCCACGGCCTCGGCCAGCGCGCCGTCCAGCACGCCATGCACGATGCCCTGATCCGCCAGGGCCTGGCGCACCGCTTCCAGCGTGATGGGCTTGCCGCCCCTGGGCGGGTGCAGCGTCAGCGTTGCCGCCATGAGGGTGGCGTTCAGCTCGATGTCGAAGCTGCCGTCCACGACCTTGCCGACGGGGCTCTGGACGGGCTCGGTGGCCGTGCGGCACAGGTCGATGAAGGCGACGATGGCGTGATTGTCGAGCGCATCGGGGCCCCAGCCTTGCGCGGCCGCGGCGGCGACCAGCACGTCCCACGTCGGAAGGTCGGTGTTGACCGGCAGGGCGTCGGCTTCGTCGGCAACCGCAACGTCGGAATCCTCGTCGGCGGTCTGGGCATCGGTCTGGGAGGCGGACGGTGAACCAGCCGGTGCATCGGCTGGGTCGCCGCTTTCCGCGTTTACTGTGCCGGGTGCGCCGTCGGCGACGGCGGATTCGGGACGAGGTGGCGGCGTATACACCGCCGTCAGGACGTTGGTGTCGGCATCCAGTATCAACTGGAGCAAGTTTTCTGCGCCCATTTCACCCTCTCTCCGATTCCGGCACGAGCGGCCGGTTCAATCATTTGGTAATTGAACGAAATATTACGTCATATTCTTTGCCGGGACGATCTTTACCGGCGGTAACAGCCAAAATTTATCGGCCGCATGGCCTAGTCGCGTCCCCGATTTTCCCTGGGAAACGTGCGCGCCATCGCGATCTAGATCATCGGCAGGAAAGACAGGACCGGGATGGCGCAAGCAGCATAAGGGCTCGCCAACGCGTCTCAGGACGCCGCCGGAGCCCCGTCCCATGTCCCAACCACCTTCCTCCATTCTTTCGGCCACGCGCGCCATCCTGGCGCGCGCCGGCGGGATGGCGGCGCTGGCGACGGGTGCTCTGGCGCTGGCGGCCGCCGCGCCCGTGCAGGCCGCCGACACCTACCGCTACAAAGATCCGTTCGGCGTCTGGCGCACGATGAAGGTGCCAACCGGCACCGGTAAATACTACAAGCGCGCGCAAGCAAGAACCGCGCTGCGCGGCGGCGCCGAGAAATTGTGCCTGACCTGTGAGCCGGAAGCCGGTGATGGCGCCCGCCGCGTCACACGCGCGCCCGCCGAACCGGCGTTGCGCTGGAGCACCGTCAAACCCACGACCAAGCACGACAATCTGATCGCCCGCGCTGCATTGGATTCGGGAGTCGACCAGGCGTTGCTGACGGCCGTCATCGCCATCGAATCGGGCTTTCGCAGCGATGCCCGCTCGCCCAAGGGTGCGCTGGGCCTGATGCAATTGATGCCGGCCACGGCGGCGCCGTTGCTGTCGGTGGATGACGTGGAACGCGCGCTTGTGGATCCCGCGACCAATGTGCAGGCCGGATCGCGCCACCTGCGCCGGCTGATCGACCGGTATCCGGGCCGCCTGGATCTTGCGCTGGCCGCGTACAACGCGGGCGAGGGCGCGGTGCGCAAGTACGACGCAGTGCCGCCGTACGCGGAAACCCAGGCCTATGTGAAGAATGTGACGGCGCTGTACGAGCAGTACAAGGCGCCGTGACGCAAGCGGGCGCGAAGCCCGCTCGGTCAACCGCTTAAAGCCCTGCGAAGACCTTGTCCGCGATATCCAGCGTGGCCTGGATGACGGTGTCGTCGTGCGTGGCCGACACGAAGCCTGCTTCGAACGCGGACGGCGCGAAGTGCACGCCGTTGTCCAGCATGGCATGGAAGAAGCGGTTGAATGCCGCCGTGTCGCAGGCCGAGACCTGCGCGAACGAGGCCGGGATGCTGTCGCTGAAGTAGATGCCGAACATGCCGCCCACCGAGTCCGCCGAGAAGGGCAGGCCGGCCTTGCGCGCGCGTTGCTGCAAGCCTTGCGCCAGCTTGGCGGTCTGCGCCGACAGATTCTCGTAGAAGCCCGGCGCGCCGATCAGTCGCAGCGTGGCCAGACCCGCTGCCACGGCCACCGGATTGCCGGACAGCGTGCCGGCCTGGTAGACGCCGCCCAGCGGGGCGATGTGCTTCATGACTTCGGCGCTGCCGCCGAAGGCGCCCACCGGCATGCCGCCGCCGATCACCTTGGCCAGCGTGGTGATGTCGGGCTTGACGCCCGTCAGGCCCTGCACGCCTTGCGGTCCCACGCGAAAGCCCGTCATGACTTCGTCGAAGATCAGCAGCGCGCCGTGTTGCGTGCAGACCTCGCGCAGGCCTTCCAGGAAGCCGGGCGCGGGCTTGATGAGGTTCATGTTGCCGGCGACCGGCTCCACGATGATGCAGGCGATGTCGGCGCCGTGCTGCGCAAAGGCTTCGCGCACGGCATCCAGGTTGTTGTATTCCAGGGTCAGCGTGTGCGAGACGAACTCAGGCGGCACGCCGGCCGAGCTGGGATTGCCGAAGGTCAACAGTCCCGAGCCGGCCTTGACCAGCAGGCTGTCCGAATGGCCGTGATAGCAGCCTTCGAACTTCACGATCTTGGCGCGGCCGGTGGCGCCACGTGCCAGACGGATCGCCGTCATGGTGGCTTCGGTGCCCGAGCTGACCAGTCGCACCTGTTCCAGCGACGGCAGGCGCGAGATCAGCACTTCGGCCAGCTCGATTTCCGCTTCAGTCGGCGCGCCGAACGACAGGCCGTTGACGGCCGCTTCCTGCACCGCGCGCACCACTTCCGGGTGCGAGTGGCCCAGAATGGCCGGGCCCCACGAACCGACGTAGTCGATGTACTGCTTGTCTTCCGCATCCCACACGTACGGGCCTTGCGCGCGCTTGATAAAGCGCGGCGTGCCGCCCACAGAGCGGAAAGCGCGAACGGGCGAGTTGACGCCGCCGGGAATGCTGCGGCAGGCGCGGTCGAAAAGCTGAGCGTTACTGGACATGGCGATCAAGGCTTACGGTTGGAGTTGGCGGAATAGGGCGCGGAGCAGGCCACGGCGGCGGCCCGGACGCTGGGCGCCTCGAACAGCGCCGTGATGACGGCAATGGCGTCGGCGCCGGCCTGGGCCACGAGCGGCGCATTGGCGGGCGTGATGCCCCCGATGGCGACCACGGCGGGCCGGGGCGCGTCGCGCTCGTCGGCAAGGCGGCGGGCTTCGGTCAGGATGGATAGCGGCGCGCGCACCGTGTCGGGTTTGACGGTGGACGCGAACATGGCGCCGAACGCAATGTAATCGGCGCCCGCGTCGAGCAATTCACGTGCCCGCGTCAGGTCGTCGTAGCTGGAGCCGCCCAGGATCAAATCGGGGCCGGCTTCGCGGCGGATGTGCGCCAGGCTTTCGTCGTCGCGCCCCACGTGCGCGCCGTCCGCGCCGACGTCCAGCGCCAGGCGCCAGTCGTCATTGATGAGAAACACCACACCCAGTTCGCGGCACAGCGGCGCCAGGGCGCGGGCCTGCGCGGCGCGCACGGCATCAGGCACGTTCTTGCGGCGCAATTGCAGCGACCGCATGCCGCCCGCAGCCGCGTCACGCACAGCCTTCAGCAGGCGGTCGGTGTCGTCCCATTCAGGCGTCACGCCATACAGGCCGGTGGGAAAACGCAGCGATTTCATTGGGGCAGGATCCGGTTGGGAATGCGCCGGCCCATGCCCGGCAGGAAGCTGGCGGCCACGGCGGCGTCGGCGTGGACCAGACCCTGGCGCACGGCCTCCGGCATTTCCAGGCCCTGCGCCAGCATGGCGGTGATTGCGGTGGCGGCCAGGCCGCCGGCATCGCCGTTGCGGTCGGGGGGCGCCTGCCAGGGCCACGTATGGGTCTGGCCGCCGGGTCCGAGCAGTACGTTGGCGAAGTGGCCGGGGCGCTGGGGGCTGCCCAGCACCAGGACCCACGCCGCGCCGGCCGCCACGAGGGCGTGCATGGGAGTAGGTGCGTCCCCGATATCAATGTCGCCGTCGGCGTGCCAATGGGCGAGGCGCAGGTGTTCAATGACCAGCAGGTCGGTCTGCGGCAGCACCAGTTCGAGGGTCGCGGCCAGCAGGTCGTCGGCTTCGTCCTCGTCGGCGGCATTGGCGGGCACCTGCGCGCGCTGGCCCAGGTGCAGCACCAGCGGGACCTGGCTGTAGTCGGCGGCAACCTGCGCCGCCACGCTTGCCGTTTCCGCGGTGTATAGTCCGCCCACCTTGATGGCCTGAACCGACATGTCTTCGAGCAGGCAACGCGCCTGGTCGTCCAGCAGATCGGGGGAAACGGGGTGGATTTCTTCGATGCCGGCAGTGTCCTGCACGGTCAGCGCGGTCACGGCCGCCAGGCCATGACAGCCCAGACGGGCGCAGGTGACGGCATCCGCGGGCAAACCGTCTGATCCCGAGGGATCGAGCGGGCCGAAGACCAAAACGAGAGGGGGAGTAACGGGGGCCACGTGACAGTGCTTGATTGAGGGCGCCCCGGCTCATTTGGCATGAATCAGGGGAACCCCTATTGGGTTTCGGTAAGATTGTCCCCATTCTAATGGAAGCCCCTCACCTTTGCCCCACCGCGGGGACGCCGGTGGGGTTTTGATGTAAGAGAGAACTATGCGTACTTGGATGTGTCTGATTTGCGGCTGGGTCTATGACGAAGAGGCCGGCCTGCCCGACGAAGGCATTGCACCCGGCACCCGCTGGGAAGACGTGCCGCCAAACTGGGTCTGTCCCGAATGCGGCGCCCGCAAAGAGGACTTCGAACTGATGGAAATCTGAAACCGTCACGCCGACAACTTCCGCCAGGGCTCGTAAGATGGGGCATACCCCATTCTTCGTAACCGCCGGACTGCCGCCAGGCATGACGTTTGCGTCTGCGCAATCACTCCCAACGGTTTTCTCAGACTACCCATGAAGGGGTTGCCATGACGGAAAAACACCACGAAAACGCCAGCACCGAGGCGGCCAACTTCGCCAACCAGTTCCTGATCGCCATGCCGGGCATGGTCGAAGGAAGCCTGGCGGGTTCCGTCATCTACGTGTGCGAACACACCGACCGCGGCGCGCTGGGACTGGTCATCAACCGTCCCACCGATCTCACGCTGGGCACGCTGTTCGAACGCATCGACCTGACGCTCGAGATCGGACCCGTCAAGGACACGTTCGTCTTCTTTGGCGGACCGGTCCAGACGGATCGCGGCTTTGTGCTGCACGCGCCCGCCGGCGACTACAGTTCCAGCATCAAGCTGGGCGACATGGCGCTGACCACCTCGCGCGATGTGTTGCAGGCGGTGGCCGATGGCAACGGGCCGGCACGCATGCTGGTCACGCTGGGCTACGCCGGCTGGGGCGCAGGCCAGCTCGAAAGCGAAATGGGCCAGAACGCCTGGCTGAGCGTGAGCGCGGACGCGCACATCATCTTCGACGTGCCGCCCGAGGAACGCTACCCCGCCGCGCTCAAGCTGCTGGGCATCGACCCGGTCATGCTGGCGGGCGACGCTGGCCATGCCTGAAGAAACCCTGCTTGCCTTCGATTTTGGCGAAAAGAAGATCGGCATTGCCATCGGCAACACGCTGACGCGGCAGGCGCGTCCGCTCGAAATCATCTTCAGTGAAGTCCGCGACGCGCGCTTCGGCCGCATCGCGGCACTGCTGCAGGAATGGCAGCCGCACCGCGTCGTCGTCGGTCTGGCGCTGGACGCCGAAGGCGGCGAACAACCCGCCACGGCACGCTGCCGCCGCTTTGCCAACCAACTGAATGGCCGTTTCGGCATCGCCGTGGAACTGGTGGACGAACGCGGCTCCAGCATGGAGGCGCAACGCCTGCTCGGCACACATGCCGCGGACGACGCGATGGCGGCGGCGGTTATCTTGCAACGCTATCTGGATGCCTTGCCCGCGGTCTGACGGCCGCGGCCTGTCTTGCCCATGCTCAATCCGCAACTCGACCGCCGCGGCGAACTCACGCATCTGCTGACTACCGAAGGGCTGCCGCGCCGGCACGTCGAGCGCCTGCTCGAGATGGCGCGCGCGCCGTCGGCGTCCGACGATTCGCCGCCGTCCATCGCGCCGGATATGCCGGTATTTCTGTGTCTGCCCGACACGGACACCGCGGCCCGCGACGCCTACGCCGCTGCCGCGGCCAGCCTGTCGATGCTGCCGGTGCCGCTGGAAGCGCAAGCCATTGAGGCGCTTGCGGAAACGGCCGCTGCGCTGGCGCCGGGTGTGCTGATCCTGCGCCACGGCCAGAGCGGCGCGGCCCATTGCGCCGCGGCCCATGCCGCGCCCGGCCTGCACGTGCTCAATGCGGGCGACGGCCGGCATGCCGATCCCGTCCCCGCGTTGGCGCTGGTACAGGCCATCATCGAGATCAAACCTGACCTCACCAGCCTCGTCGTGACGCTGGTGGGCGACATCCGCCATTCGGGTGTGGCGCGTTCCGTCATCCATTTGCTGACCACACTGGGCGTGCCCGAAGTGCGCGTCGCTGCGCCGCGCACGCTGCTGCCTGACGGCCTGGCCCAACTGGGTGTGCGCGCGTGCGCAACGCTGCAGGAAAGCCTGAGCGATGCGGACGTGGTGATCGCGCTGCCGCTGAATGTCGAAGAAATCAGCGGCGCGCAGCTTCCGTCGGCGCGCGAATATGCCTGCACCCACGGCATCACGCTCGCGGCGCTGGCGTTTGCCAAGCCGGATGTGCTGCTGCTGCCCGCGGGCGGGCTGGTGCCGGGCGTGGAAGTGGATGGCGACATCGCCGCCGCCCTCGAACCCGCCGAGGCACGCGTCGCGGCGCTTGAACAACCCCTGCGCACGGCGGTGCTGCGCGTGCTGGCCGGAGCGGCGCCATGAGACTGCACATAGCCTACGGCCGGCTGATCGATCCCGCAAACGGCGTGGATGGTCAGCACGATCTCTACATTGCCGCGGGCCGCATCGTCGCGGTGGGCGCGGCGCCCGACGCCTTCCAGGCGGATCGGCGTATTGATGCAACGGGCCTGGCCGTGTTGCCGGGCCTGATCGATCTGTCGGCGCGCGTGACGCAGCCGGGCAACGCGGGATTTGCGCCCGGCGAACTGCGCGCGGCCTTGGCCGGTGGCGTGACGCGCCTGGTGCTACCGCCCGATGCCGAAAATCCGCCGGACGAACCGACCAAGCTCGAGGCGCTGCTGCGCCACACGCAGGCGGGGCAGTGCGCAATCCACCCGCTGGGCGCGATGACCGTGGGCCTGGCCGGCGAAACACTGACCGAAATGGCGCTGTTGGCGCGGGCAGGCTGCATCGCGTTCGCACAGGGCGAGTCGCTCGTGGCGGACACGCGGGTGCTTTGGGGCGCGATGCGTTACGCAAGCGGTCTGGGCCAGACGCTATGGCTGCGTGCGCAAGACCCCTGGCTTGCACGGGGCGCCTCGGCCGCCAGCGGCGCGTACGCGGAACGCCTGGGCCTGGAAGGCATGCCGGCGCAGGCAGAGACGGTGGCGCTGCAGACGATCTTCGAATTGCAGCGCGCGACCGGCGCGCGCGTGCACCTGTCGCGCCTGTCAACAGCCGCCGGCGTGGAACTGTTGCGCGCGGCCCGCCGGGAAGGCCTGCCGGTCACGGCGGATGTGTCCGTGAACAACCTGCTGCTGACGGACGTGGACATCGGCTTCTTCGACACGAATCATCGCCTGTCGCCGCCGCTGCGCGGCCAGCGTGACCGCGACGCGCTTCAGTCGGCGCTGGCGGAGGGCGTGATCGACGCGCTTTGCTCGGATCACACGCCGGTGGACGCACGAGGCAAGGCCGCTCCGTTCGCGGCCGCCACACCGGGCGCAACCGGTCTTGAACTGCTGCTGTCGCTGGCTCTGAAGTGGGCGCGCGACAGCCGCCGTTCAGTCGGCGACGCGTTGGCACGCGTGACGTCGGGCCCGGCCGCCGTGCTGTCCGCCGTCGCGCCGCACCTGGGTCCATGCGGCCACCTGGGCGTGGACGCGCCGGCAGACCTGTGTCTGGCGGACCTGGACACCGAATGGATGGTGATGCCGGCAGCGCTGCAAAGCCGCAGCGCCCAGACACCTTTCGCAGGTATGATGCTGCCCGGTCGAGTACGAGCCACCGTGGTCGGTGGCCAACCGGCCTGGGAGACTCCAGTTTGAAGCTGCTGCGCTTTGTCCTACGGCTGAGCCTTGTCCTGCCCCTGATCATTTTCGGCCTGCTGAGCGTGGGCCTGGCCTACCCCCTGATGCGCCCCGCAGCCCGCGCCCGGCTGAACCGCCGGTGGTCACGCTGGCTGATGGCAGCCTGTGGCATCAAGGTCGTCCTCAAGGGCGAACCACGCCTGGAAGGACCGGTGCTGCTGGTGGCCAACCACGTGTCCTGGGTCGACATCTTCGTCCTGAACTCGGCCCGCGCGACGTCTTTCGTGGCCAAGAGCGAGATCCGCGCCTGGCCGGTGATCGGCTGGCTGGTCGCCGGCGCAGGCACGCTGTTCATTGAACGCGGCCAGCGCCACGCGGTGCACGCGATGGGCGAGTCGATGCAGGCGCGCTTCAAACAGGGCGACGCGGTCGGCCTGTTTCCGGAAGGCACGACGACCGAAGGCTTCGAGCTCCTCCCTTTCCACGCCAGCCTCTTCGAACCCGCCCGCGCGGCGGCGGTTGAAATCCAGCCCGTGGCGCTGCGGTTCATGCAGCACGGAAAACGCAGCGGATATGCGGCGTTTGTGGGCGAGGAGTCTTTGGTGGGTAACCTTTGGCGGGTGCTGGGTGTGACGGGATTATCCGTCGAAGTGGTGTTTCTGCCGCCGCTGGCTGCGCGTCATCCGGATGGGAGTTTGCCGACGCGGCTGGAACTGTCGCATCAGGCTCGGGATGCGATTGCTTCGGTGCTTTGATTTGCGTGATTTCTTGCGGGCTGTGAATTAGCACCGTAGGTGTTTGTACGTCGCTTGCTGTTGATGTGGCTTTGGTTCTTGATGTGTCCTGCACGGTGACAGCTTCGGGTTTAGAGGCGTCCGGGTGCGGTGGCGGATTCGGTTCTTGAGGCGTCCGGCACGGTGGCGTCCCGGGGCGCGCGGGGCCACGATTGCGGTCCGGAGCCTTCGCTCCGGAC
>NZ_DGMA01000010.1:68443-69145 GCF_002388205.1 Achromobacter sp. UBA4530
CTTCGCTCCGGACTTCCCCGTCGTCATCTTCGTCCGCCTTCGGCTCCCTTCAGATTCCCTCGGGCTTATCGACGCCCCGCGCACCCCGGGACGCCACCGCACCGGACTCTGGCAATTCAAGTTTTCAGGCAGCTGGGGCGGTCGGCGTGCTTGGCATTTTTGCGCAGTTCCTTTCGGGCTCGGAGCATCTTGCGATGCCCGTCTCCGTTCGGCCGCGCGGGCGGCCTCCGGAGACTTACGCGGCGTCTTGCGTAGTGGTGATGACGCTTCGCGAGTAGGCGGCGCTTGGGTGTCTGACACCCGGATAGACGGGCTTCAGGCTTGAAGGGTGATTCCAGGGTGTCAGACACCCATCTTGGCAAGGGCGCTAGTTTTTGCGGGGTATCTGACGCCTTCGTGCGAGCACAGATCGCTGCTAATCGTCACTTGAACTCAAGTGCCCGATGGGCGGCGCGTACAGGTCGGCAAGTTGTGGCGGACGGTCGCCGGGAGTGTCATAAATTTTGTGTTTGGGGCCTAACATGTTGCTCAAGGAGCATGTATGGCTACCAAGAAAAAGACACCGCTGAGGGAACTGCCGGCGATTCCCGCCGAGCTGGTTGATCAATTCGTCAAAGGCCCGATGACCGCCGAGGCGGTGCAGGACCTGTCGATGGCGTTCAAGAAGGCGCTGATCGAACGGGGCCCTTGGAGCGGAATTGG